>JABGUO010000108.1 GCA_018646565.1 Opitutia bacterium
CATTAATCAAGTACCTCGACGGGGTGACTGATGAGGATATTCTCGGTATGAATGTACCCCCTGGAATGCCTTTGGTTTACGAATTGGATGAAGATTTAAAACCAATTTCCCGCCAGTACCTGGGCGATCCGGAAAAAGTGGCCAAGGCCATGGAGGCAGTGGCAAACCAGGGCAAGGCAAAGTAGAGCATTCCTTATATCTCCGATTTGCTTTCACTTAGAAACTGAACAAAATTTCTTTTATGGAAACGAAACCTAATTCCTCCGATAATTTAATCCGTACTTACGACCCAAACTTTCAGGTCACTCCGGAGTACCGCGATTCTCTGCCCGATGTCCAAAATTCCGGTTGTGCAGAGCTTGACGGTGCCCGTGTGCCCATTTTGCAGGTTGGAATATCCGGTTTCCGTCTCCCCCTCAGTTATGTGGGACCGGATGGGGAAAATCTCAATATCGAAACGGCAGTGACTGGCACAGTCAGTTTGGATGCGGATAAAAAGGGAATTAATATGTCCCGTATCATACGGATCTTTTACGAATATAAAGACGAGACTTTCTCTCCGGAAATTTTTGCCCGGATATTAAAAGAGTACAAAAACAGGCTTGATTCCCGGGAGGCCCGTTTAAAGGCACAGTTTTCATATCCCATGTTACAGGAGAGTTTGCGGAGTGGATTGCAGGGTTTTCAATTCTATGATTGTTGCTTTGAAGGAATAATTGACCGGGCAGACAGAATCCGAAAAATTATCCATTTTGACTTCGTCTATTCATCGGCCTGCCCCTGTGCTTCGGAACTCTCTGAACATGCCCGGGAAAAACGCAACCTGCTTGCGATTCCCCATTCCCAGAGGAGTAAGGCACGGATCAGTGTGGAGGTGCACCCGGACAAGGAAATCTCCCTGCTTGAATTGCGTGATTTATGCATTAATGGATTGAGTACGGAAACTCAGGTCATGGTCCGCCGGGAGGATGAACAGGCATTTGCAGAATTAAATGGTGCCAATGTTAAGTTTGTCGAGGATGCCGCCCGTTTGCTTTACAAACAGTTAAACGAGGAGTCCAAGATTATTGATTTTCGGGTGGTTTGTTCGCACTTTGAATCCTTGCATTCCCACGATGCGGTGGCAGTGCTGTGCCGGGCCGTGGATGGTGGATTTCGGGCCGAGTTTGAAGATTTTTCAAACTTAAACAGCTAATCTGACTGCGATGGCCGATGTTCCAATTCGCGAAGATTCCGCGAATTTCGACCCTGTATCGTACCAAATTATTGGAGATACAAAAGAACTCCCTCACTTGTTAATTGAAGTGGAAGAGCTACTTTCCCGGGCTACGATTCGAAATCCATATTTTAGTCCTGAATGGATCGAATGCTGGTGGAAAAGAGTGGATCTGGGAACCAAGCCATTAGTCGTCATATCCCGTTGTGCAAGCGGTCGGTTAGAGGGTTTTTGGCCTTTTGTGGAACGACCCGCAGTTTTATGGTCGAAGGGGCTTTGGCCCATGGTCTACGACGAGGCAAATTACTTTGTCCCGATTGCGACCAATGCGGGAATGCCCGCTTTGATTACTGGTCTAAAAGCACAGCTTAAGAAATATCAGTTTTGCTGGATTCCATTGATGAATAATTCTTTTTGGGAGGAGTATTGGGAAAAAGAGATCGCGCAATCGCGATTTCCCACTATTGCCCGTTCACCAAGAATGACATCGATTGTAGATGTGGGGACAGGGGGATTTGATGAATTTTGGTCGGGCAAGATGGGCACGAAGAGCCGAAAGTCATTGCGTTATGACCAAAAATCCCTTGGCGAAAAGGGGAAGGTTGAAGTTGAAGTGGCAACCAATGAAAAAGAGGTTCGGGCAATGTTGCCCGCGTCCTGTCTGGTCGAGGTAAATTCCTGGAAGTCAGAACAGGTAGCCGGATTATATTCGATTCGGGGGAAACGGGCATTTTTTTTCGAACTGCTTCCTAAATTGGCCAGGAATAGTCGCGTACGCCTCACTATGATTCGAGTCGAGGATGAACCGATTGCCTGGGAACTTGATTTGTTGGACAATGACTTTTGCGGAATTCATAATTTATCTTTTGATCAGAGTTGGAAAAAATACTCTCCTGGAAAGCAGTTAATGGAAAAGAACCTTCGTCTTGCATGGGAAGAGGGGAGGCGAGTGGATTTTTTACCCAGTAATTTAGAATACAAAAAAAAGATTGCCACCCGGATTGAACCTGTTCGGGAATTACATCTTTTTAAAAAGTCACTTCGTGGATTCTTAGCTCGTCGATTAATACAATGGAATATGAAAGTTAGAAAAGAGATCATCGTCCGGGCGTCGCCTTCAAAAGCGAGGGACTTTTTACGCCAAGCAGGCGAAATCAATAGTTGAGCTCTTTTCTATTGCTAATATGATGGCATCTAAAGAAAAGTAAGCCGTGACCGATTTAACAAAACAACTACAAGATATGCGGGAAGAGTACGAGGGTACACCTTTACGAAAAAACGATTTGAACTCCTGTCCATTTGTGCAGTTCTCCGCTTGGTTACTAGATGCCCAAAAGGAAAAGATTCCCGATCCCAATGCCTGCAGTTTATGCACCGTGGATTCGGATTCCAAACCAATGAGCCGGGCTGTTTTGCTCAAGGGGATTGAGGAGGAGAAATTTATTTTTTATACCAATTACAATAGTCGAAAAGCAAAGCACTTAATGGAAAACCCCTATGCCACAATGCATTTCCCCTGGTTTTCAATCGAGCGTCAGGTCGTGGTGGCCGGCCGAGTGAGTAAAGTGGCGGAGGATAAATCGGAGGAGTATTTTAATTCTCGACCATCAATGAGCAAGTTGGGAGCGTGGGCATCCCTACAAAGCAAACCATTGGAGTCGAGAGAGGCATTAGAAGAGTCATTTGTGAAAGCACGGGAAAAATGGGGAGACCAACCACCGAAGCCTCCTCATTGGGGAGGTTTTGCTTTGGACGCAGATTCAATCGAATTTTGGCAAGGTGGACCAGCCCGTCTGCATGATCGGTTTATTTACGGAAAGAACGCAGGGCAAGAATGGTCGATTAATCGATTTTATCCTTAATGAATAAAGAAAAAGAAAAACCGTTGGATGATTTGCTTTCGCTTCGAGGAAAGCCATTTTCTGATTGGAAAGAAGAACGGAAATATTTACGGGAAAAATGGGGTATGCAGGGCAGGCAGGTATCCACCGATTTTTCTGAGTTAAAAAAGAAAAGTAAACCCAAAAACACGAAAGAAAAATGACTTGGCAGAAAATCGGGGATTTTGAGGATATAATTTACGAGAAACAAAAAGGGGTGGCAAAAGTTACGATTAACCGTCCTGAGAAAAGAAATGCGTTTCGGCCCAAAACTGTCAGCGAGATGTACCAAGCCTTTCTGGATGCCAGGGAAGATTCAACGATTGGAGTTGTTCTGCTAACTGGAGCTGGACCCCATACTGATGGGAAATATGCTTTTTGCTCGGGGGGGGATCAGAGTGTGCGTGGAGATGCTGGGTATGTAGGGGAAGACGGAGTTCCCAGGCTCAATGTTCTCGATTTGCAAAAGTTAATTCGTTCGATGCCTAAAGTAGTTATTGCCTTGGTTGCCGGTTATGCAATTGGAGGCGGGCATGTCTTGCATGTGGTCTGTGATCTGACCATTGCTGCAGACAATGCAATTTTTGGACAGACTGGCCCCAAGGTGGGCAGTTTTGATGGTGGTTTTGGTTCTGGCTATCTCGCCCGGATTGTCGGGCATAAGAAGGCCCGGGAAATTTGGTACCTTTGTAGGCAGTACAATGCACAGGAAGCATTGGATATGGGCTTGGTTAATAAGGTCGTACCGATTGATGATCTGGAAAAGGAAGGCTTGCAGTGGGCAAGTGAGGTGATGGAGAAAAGTCCGTTGGCGATTCGTTGCCTAAAGTCCGCATTTAATGCCGAGTGTGATGGACAGGCCGGGATTCAGGAACTAGCGGGAAATGCCACATTGCTGTATTATTTATCGGAGGAAGGATCGGAAGGAAAAAAATCTTTTCTTGAAAAAAGACCGCCCAACTTTTCACAGTATCCTTGGTTACCCTAATTTTTGAAACCTATGCAAATTTATCTCCATCAAAATAATCAACAGACCGGGCCTTTTACATTGCCACGTATTTCTGCCCGATTAGTTTCTGGAGATCTTGACTCGGCAACTCTTGCCTGGCATGAGGGCCTGGATAATTGGTATCCATTAAATCATGAAAAATGGCAGGCCCTTGGGGTAGTCGCTCCACCCCCCAAAGAAAAAGTCCCTGTTCAGCAAAGTGCTCCGGTTGAGGAGACCAAAGAAGAAGAACCCATATTTGATTCTGTATCTAAGGAGCTAACTGACGAGGGGGACTCCATTGATCAATCTACTGAGGAATTGAGTGAATCGGTGCCTATCGTGGAGGAGGAACCTGCTAGTCCTTCTTTTGCCTCTTACTCGGAGGAGGATTTCAAACCGCCTTCATTTGAGGAGATGGAAAAGCAAATGATTGAATTGCGGGAAAAGAGGCTGGGTTTCCCAGAGGCGATCGGGCGACGTGCTCAAGAGATTAACTTTCGGGATGAGGAAATTGAGGATGCTTGGGGAGTCGTAGAAAAAGCATTGGAATCTGCCAAGGGTGAGGAAAAGGCTTTTGCCTCATTGGGGCAGGCTATTTTATCTGCCGGATTGAATGACCCGGGGTTAGATGAACTGCGGGATGAGGAGCGCGATGTGGCCGACCGGATGTTGAACCTGCAAATGCAGCTTCGCCGGATGGGCGGAGCGAAGCAAATCAAAGGTCCGGCACCCTGGAAAAAATGGGTAATATTAGGTTTAACCGTACTATTTATAGGGGGAACGGTTGTTGGGGTTCTAATCGCCAGTTGATTTTCGAGCTAGCCTGCTTTCTCATTCATAAAAAAGCATCCCCCGGAAGTCCAGAGGATGCTTATTTATTAAATTGTAACTGGTTTACTTTACCACTTTCATATTTCCACGCATGATGATGTGGTGCCCGGGGAAGGTGCAAACATAGGGATAATCCCCAGGTTTGGAAGGTGCGTTAAATTGAATCTCCTGTTCCGCTCCATGGTCGATCAACTTACTGGCCCAAATTACATCTTTACTCGGTGGAACAAATCCGACCGCAAATCCATTGGCTCCCAATTTTAATGCTTCCATGGCAACTGAATCCGCCTTGTTGGGAGAAACCAGAACGATGTTGTGGGGCATAAAGTCGGGATTAGAAAATATAAGATTAATTTTCTTACCTGCCTTAACCGTGAGGTTTGGTGTGTCGTACTTCATTTTTTCAACTAGCGTAGAAATACGAATGGTGGTTAATTCATTGGTATCCGAAATAATACCCGATTTTTGAGCAACTTCGATTTCTTCTTCCTCCATAACTTGTGATCCCTTTGCCGGATCTGCATTATACCAATGATGCTGAACAGTCAGGGCGGCCATTCTTGCATGTGGATTAGGAGACTTTAACAGATCATTAAGTAACCTGCCATTTCGTCGATTATGCTGCTGGTGGACCCAAAGTGCCTCCAAAAGATGATGGCCATCTTCTTTCTTTTTCGGGTCGAATTGTTTCAACCACTTTTGTGTGGCTTGGATAACGTTGTCCGTTTTCCTTTCACTCAATTCCACACGGGTACGGTGACGAACACCATCTGTTGGATGCTTCAAGTTTTCGAGCAATGCTTCAATGGGCTGTCCGTCTATCGCTACTTTCTTTTGCAGCGGTCTCTTAGTGTGGGTTACCCGGAATATACGACCGTGTTTGTGGTCGCGGTTGGGGTCGCGAACATTGTGCTGCATATGACCGATAATCACATTTTGCCAATCGGATATGTAAAGTCCTCCGTCTTGGCCAAAAATGGCGTCGGTGGGACGAAAGTTTTTATCACCGCTTAGCAGAAAGCCTTGAGACTGCTCGTTAATTTTAGTTCCGTCTGACATTTGCTTGGTAACCGTAAGGTTTTCTCCGTTGGGAGTACCCCATACTTCACCTAGTTTTGTTTTTTCGATCACCTTCTTTGCCTCTTTGCCTCGGCCAATTGTTTTGGTGAGTTCAAAGTTTCCATCCCGGTGTAGTTTGTATTGTTTTACCCCGAGGAAACCAATCGAATTACAAATCAGAAAGTCGCCCTGCATATCCTCCGGGAAATTATCGCTGGAAAGAATTTCACAGGCGGGAACCGGACGAACTTCCTTGCTCAGTAACGAGTGCATTTTCCAGGATTTTCCATCCGGGCGAACCTGATACGCACGGCCACCAGTTCCATCTGTCGCATAGTGATAGCCCCAATTGTCAAAGGCGATACCGTGTGGGTTTGGACTGTTACTTCCATGAAATGCAATGGTATGACGACGGGGGTCAAAGCGGTACATCGCGGAAGAAGTCGTTGCCAGGGATGGTCCCCAGGGGTGTTCGTGATTGTGTTGAAGAAAGACTCCACTCTGCCAGTAAATTCCACCACCGGGGCCAAAAATTAAATTATTTGCCGCATGGTGAGTATCCGATGTGCCCAGTCCCTGGAGAATAACATAGCGTTCATCCGCCTTATCATCGCCATCATTATCCCGTAAAAATAGAAGATCAGGCCCGGAAGTAACCAGTACGCCCCCGTTCCAAAATTCAAAGCCCAGTGGATTATGTACTTTTGCGAATTCAATTACGCGGTCAGCTTTTCCATCATAATTATCATCGGGAAGAATGAGTAGGGCGTCATTCATCTCTTTCCCTGGTTCCCACATTGGATAAGTGGGCCAGACTGCAGCCCAGAGGCGACCCTTTGTATCGACCTGCATTTGTACCGGGTTTATTAACTCAGGAAAACGGCCTTCGTCTGCAAAAAGATTTACCTTGAAGCCATCACGAACATCAAAGCGCTTCATGCTTTCTTGGGCATTAAAGTAGTTTGCATTTCCTTCTTTTCCTAAGTTTGAGCTTCGGCTTTTACCTCCAATATTTGAAACAACTGAGATAGGCTTGGGGACGTTACTATCCTCTATACTCGCTTTTTTACCCTCGGCGGTAAGCCAGATAACTTGGTCGCGATTTGCGGTCATAATATCGAGCATGATCAATTCATGTTGAAGAACTTCCGCATTAGACTGGTCATCCACGAAACGAAGTTTAGAGCGACCACCCCAGATGTCGTTTCCGTCTGTGGCACGATAACGATTGTGCCAAGACCAATTCTTATCCCTTATGGATTGCCTAATCTTTTGGAGGGAAGGGGAGGCTAATACTTCTTTCTTCAGTAGTGCTTTTGCAATGATTTCGGCAACGAGCCGGTTTCCTTCCTCATTCAAATGAGCACCATTGATGGTAAGTTGATTTTTATTCTCCTGAAAAAGTGTAAGTGTGGGATTGAACAAATCCACATATTCAACACCAATCTCTTGAGCCGCGTCTTCAGTTGCCTTGGAATAGGCAGCAAGGTTGCGGTTATGGGCTTTTCCATTGGGTAGATTGCGATCTTTTAGATTCTGAAAAGCAATGGGGCTAAATAGTACAATTCTTGGGAATTTCTCTCCGTTTGGTTTGTAACTTCTTACTTTTCCAACAAAATCAATGAGCAACTTCTTATGGTTTTCTGCATTTTTTGGACCGTCAAAGGATTCATTATATCCAAACATCGCAAAGACGACATCCGCTTTTACATGCTGAAGATATTGATCCATTGGAGTAAATCCCTTACTTCTCGGGTACTTGTTTGGCCGATCGCCGGATAGGGACATATTTCGAAAAGAGATCTGCTGTCCTTTCAGGGCACTTTGTAATACAGTTTCCATCCATGCATCGTGCTGCATCCGGTCGGCTAACCCGTTACCTAGAATCGCCACGATGTCGCCTTTTCTAAAAGAGAAGGGAAGTTCATCCCTGTATCCACCGGGAACTTCTGCTGGTGGTAACGAAGTATCCACAACTTTTGGCTCTGGTTGTCCGTTATAAAGCATAAAATCAATAATAGTTCTGCTTTTGAGAGTAAATTTTGTTCGCTGCGCACCCTTCGTTTTTCCACTTTTGTAAAGTTGTTTCCGATTGGAATCAAGTAATTGAAGGGTGAATCCATCGAGTCTTTTTTCAAAGTCTTTACGATTCCATACTTCCACTTTATCGACCACAAATTCTTTACCCAAATCAACTTCCCACCAGGGGTTAGTCGTGCCAAAACCATCGGTGTGAGTTTGTCCGCCTCCTCCCCAGTCGGGGTTTTTATTTCCATCAATTGCACGCTCCGCTATACCGCCAGATCCAATGCTGGACTGTTTTACTTTTCCTTGGCGGGCAATATTTTTTCCTCCGCTGTAAATTTCAACTTCATTCAATGTGAGAATTCGATTGTCTGCAGGAATCTCAATTCTAAGAAAACGAGCTCCCGTGGGTGTTTCTTTTGGTTCGGGTGTTTTCTGTGCTTTGGGATTTGCAGGGATGGGGCTGTCCAACTTTGCATACATGGAAGGTTTTACACCTTTTACCTCACCTTTGTTATTGAATGTGGATGGCTTGTAGCTACCGACAAAGTCGATTTTGGAATTAGCTTTGATTTGATTCTCTAAAGCCAATGTCCAGTATACTCCATTGATAATCAATCGGCGATATCCGGGATTTAAAATATCTTCTGATGCCCCATAGAGTGAGGTGAAGACTCTGCCTTTTTTTCCATTTTTACCTTTGTAGTGACGGGTCCATTCACTGGCCATTGGGGGTTTTGTTTTGTCGGGAGCACCATCTGCTTTCATCGTCATCAGCGGTTGGGCCATGGTAAGAATATTCCAGTCTTTCTGAGCCTCTGCATTGTAACCACCTGCTTGTACATGAATCTCTTTTACTCCACGCAGGATAGGGTTGTCTTTTTGCTTGGGAATAATTGAGATTCGGGTGCTTTGCGTGTGGTTTCTTCCATAATGTCCGACCCAACTTTGTCCTAGTACCTGGTGGCCAAACCCAGCTTCATACTCTTTACCGGAGTAGCGAAAATGATATTTATAATAGGGATCCTTATCGTTCTTATAATTGAAACCGTGGGTGGAGGTTCGAAGACCAAGCACTGGGCCCGCCCGGTTAAGGTAGTCGTCAATATGTTTCATCTGTTCAGGGGGAAGAGCAAGGAAGCGTGTGAAGATGACCATCCCATCGGCTTTCTTTAAAGCTTCCAGCCCTGGTATGTTGGAAATACCGGCTTGAATTTCTCCCTTTTGATCCACGCCAAACAGTACTGTACAGTCAAAACCATGATGGACAGTAAGAATACGGGCCAAGGCAGGAATGGTTTCCTCGGCACGATATTCATGGTCGCTGGCAATCAGGACGATATGTTTTCCTTTTTTGTCTTTTCCGGATGCGGAATACTGGACAGGATCCCCAAGAAGGGCATTTGAGAGTCC
>JABGUO010000109.1 GCA_018646565.1 Opitutia bacterium
GATACATTGCGTGCTCGTGGCATAACTTATATTTCCTGAATTAAAAAATTAATTACAAATTGCTTTGATCACTCGACGGGCCATTCCCTTGGCCAGTATTTGATCCTGATTGCCAGCACGAACCTGCTTAGTACTAAGCTTACGGCGCAAATGCCTTTTACTAGGCTTGCGGAATTTTACTTTGCCAGTGCCAGTGATCTTAAATCTTTTGGCGATACCTTTGTGAGTTTTATTCATGCTATTCTTAAAAAAGTTATTAACTTAACGGTTTCCATTCAATCGATCAAGCTCAATAAGGAATTTAATCATAAATTAATAGGCCTTGGTAGCTCTCGATAGAAAACCAAACCGAAAATACGATTACAATAATCGCAATGAGCAATCGAAAAATCTTCCGATACAGCCAATATGATTGACGAGAATTTGTAGTTTCACCGCCAAAATCATGAAAATAATTGATCAAGTCGCGATCTTGAGACCGGTTATCAATCTTCTTGTAAGTTGTTCCGTAAGAAGATCTTCTCCGCAAATACCACCAATGAAAAAATTTATGCAACATAAGATACTTATGATTGAAAAGAAATTTTGATTAGGGTTCAAGGTGTTTTCTACCCGCCAAGTCTGCAAAGTCGAGACGTGAGACTGTCGGTTTTCCTTGTTCTAATACCCAAAGGTCAGAGCCGATCTCGGGTTCATTTTGTTCCAACCATTCTGGACGGTACACTAGTTGATGGTAATTTTGATTCTCCACTTTTTGAAAAAGACTGCCGAGCCTGAGTGAACCTGCAAATGATAAGATTGGTTCTTCTTTGCCATCAAAATTGCTGGGGAAGTTTAGATTATGGACTGGTAATCCCTCTTGTGTGGGATGTTGGACCCATTCGTTCGCATATTGCGAAGTCATTTGAGCGGCGTGGGTAAGCGACTCGGCAATTTCACCTTCGACCTTACCCAAGTTTTCACGGATTTCCTCGAAACTTTCAACGGGTAGAGACATGCTGGATGCAAAAGAACGAACCCCCAGTAGCGACCCCTCCAATGCGGCTCCCACTGTCCCTGATGATAATATCATCGGCAGGGTGATGTTATAGCCTAAATTGATACCACTAATGACCAAGTCAGGATCCCGCGGAAAGAGGTTACCAATCGCAAAATTTACGCAATCTGCGGGCGTTCCATTTAATGCAAATGCCTGGCATGGAAATTGACCTTTTTTTTCCACGGGACATAGTTTTTGATGTCTCGAAATGGCATGCCCTATCCAACTTTTCTCCTCCAGGGGAGCACAGACAATAATATCAAAATTCTTGGATGCTTCCTCCACTAGCACATGGAGGAAATAGGAATCTATACTATCGTCGTTCGTGATGAGTGCGAGTGGTTTGTCAGATTTCATAAAATAAAAGAGGGGAGGGTGTTTAACACCACTCCCCTCGATAGTAAGATTATAGTAGAAGAGCAGTCTGTTACGATTCGGTTGATTCAGTCTTTTCTTCGGATTGCTCTTCCTTTGAATCGCTGTCATTCGAAGAAGATTCATCTTTCGATTTCTCTTCTTCCAACGCTGCACGACGACTTAGTTTAACTCGGCCCTTATCATCAATCCCGATGCATTTAACGATGATTTCGTCGCCCAACTTGCAAATATCTTCCGTTTTGTTGACTCGGAAATCAGCAAGTTCTGAGATATGGCAGAGGCCTTCCTTTCCAGGAAGACATTCTACAAATGCTCCAAAGTCTTTTACGCCTCGAACAATTCCTCGGTAGGATTTGCCAGCTTCGATTTCACCTGTTACCAAGTCAATTTCCTGAAGAGCACGATTCATGGCTTCGGAATCGCTTGCATAGACCCGAATTTTGCCGCTGTTGTCCTCGTCAATATCCAGATTTGCACCGGTAACTTCGGTAATCCGACGAATATTTTTACCACCCGGTCCAATTAATGCACCGATTTTCTCAGGATCGATTTGTACGACTTCAATCCTTGGGGCATGATCGCGTAATTCTTTGCGGTGAGACGGGAGACATTCTTCCATAGAGGTCAGAATTTTTAAGCGAGCTTCGGTAACCTGTTTTACTGCTTCTTTAGCAATACTAAATGGTAAGCCTTGAATCTTAAGGTCGAGTTGAAATCCGGTTACACCGTCTCTGGTTCCACAAACCTTGAAATCCATGTCGCCGAAGTGATCTTCCGCTCCAATAATATCAGTCAGAACAACGTATTTTTCTATATTTCCATCGTCATCCATTTGGGTAACCAGTCCGGTTGAAATTCCGGCAACATGCTTGGAAATCGGAACGCCTGCATCCATAAGTGCTAGAGAACCACCGCATACACTGGCCATTGAGGTCGAACCATTGGAGGCCATGATTTCTGACACAATTCGGATGGCATAGGGGAACTCATCCTCAGGAGGCAATACTGGCAATACAGAACGTTCTGCTAATGCACCATGTCCCATTTCCCGGCGACTGGTAAATCCAAATCGTCCCGCTTCTCCGACTGAGAAAGGAGGGAAATTGTAGTGTAAAATGAATGATTTTGCGGTAGGTCCACCCGTTAAACCATCTAAGTCTTGTACATCTCGACTGGTTCCCAGTGTTGACATGACTAAGGACTGGGTTTCACCTCGTGTAAAAATAGCAGATCCGTGAACTCGGGGAAGAACGCCTGTTTCGCAGGAAATTTCCCGAAGGTCAGCTGCTTTTCTGCCATCCGCTCTTTTTCCACGGATTAAAATATTTTCACGATAGACTTCTTCCTGGATTGCTTCGAAGGCGATCTTTACATGGTCGGGATTAAAATCCTCCCCAAATTTTTCTTCGCAGGCAACTAGTGCGTCTGCTTTAATCACATCAACTGCTTCCGCACGAGCCTGTTTAGAGTCTGCAAAAATTGCTTCATCCATACGGGATCCAGTTATTTCTTTGCAAAGTGCGAGAACATCATCCGGTGCTTTGACAAGATCAAAAACCTTCTTTTCTTTCCCACAAATCTTCGCTAATTCCCGTTGTGCGGTAATGATTTCCTGAATTTGCTCATGGGCATATTCGAGTGCTTCCACAAATCGATCTTCGGGCATTTGATCTGCCGAACCTTCGATCATCATCATTTCTTTCTCGCTTCCGACATAAATGAGATCGAGAGATGAATCATACATCTGCTCATTAGTGGGGTTGACTACGAATTCTCCATTAATTTCGCCTAAACGAACACAACCAATTGGACCATTCCATGGGATATCCGAAATCATTAGTGCGGCCGATGCACCGTTGACCATCAATACATCTGCTTCATTCACCTGATCGGTGGATAATAAGTAACCGATTACCTGGACTTCATTAAGAAAACCCTTGGGGAATAACGGGCGAAGAGGGCGATCGCAGAGACGGGAGGTTAGAATTTCTTTTTCACTGGGACGACCTTCCCGTTTGAAGTATCCGCCTGGGAATTTTCCTGCAGCGGTAAATTTTTCCTTGTAATCCACGGTGAGGGGGAAGAAATCCTGCCCTGTTCTTAGCGTAGACGCCGCAGTGGCGGAAACGAATACGCTTGTCTCCCCCAAAGAAATAGTGACGGCGCCGCCAGCTAAACCGGCGAGTGTACCAGTGGATAATTGAATGCCGAGTTTCTCAGCGGTTACATTGTGCTTTTGTTTCATGATTTCGTACTTCGATATGTATTTTCTTTGTTCATCTTTTTTTCAATTGAACCAAATCGTCCAATTGAAACTCCAACCAGTAGATTATTTGTTTCTACCTTTAAATTTGGTGTGGAGAAAAAACTTAGGGAGTAATACCCACTAAGTTTGATAGGAAAGGGTGTGAGTTATCGACGCAATTGAAGCTTATCGATGATAGCTTGATAGCGCTTCAAGTCTGTCTTTTTTAAATAATCCAATATTTTTCTCCGACGGGCTGCCATCATGAGCAAACCTCGGCGAGAATGAAAATCCTTACGGTGTGTCTTAAGATGCTCCGTTAAATGAGCAATACGGGCTGAGAGAAGTGCAACTTGCACTTCACTTGAACCAGTATCCTTTTCGTGGGATCGGTTATCTTCTATTATACTTAATTTTTTTACTTGTTCAGACATTTTATTTATTATTGTTCTCGATACGTGGAATTTACACATGCAATTTCGTACTTTAGGGTGAACCAAAGTACCGTTCCGCCTCACCTTTCGCAGATGCAAAAGAAAAGAAATCAAGGAAGTCATCCAAGGGAAGACCTCTAACGCTTTAAAAACAATAGGTGATTTTACATTTTATACAAGCCCCAAAGCTTCCCACTTGCTCCCCACTCTTGAAAAGTTAACTATACACTTTATGAATTCGATCTATTTTGCCTATGGTTCTAATATGAATTTTGAGCAAATGCAGACCCGGTGCCCGGGTTCTGTTTTTCTTATGCCTGCTACCTTAAAGCATTGGCGTTATTTTATAAATTCTAATGGATATGCGGGAATCAAAAAAGAGGACAATTCGGAAACACTTGGCTGTCTGTGGCAATTAAATGAAACTCATTGGCAGGCATTGGATCACTATGAGGGAGTTCGTGAGGGTTGTTATCGCCGGAGCCAGCTCAAGGTAATTACCGAGGAAAATAAAACTGGAGAGACTGTTACTGCATATCTCTCGAATGATGAAAGTTACGGAGTGCCATCGAAGCATTATCAATCTGGAGTACTACAGGGAGCTTATCAGGTCGGTTTGCCGGTTCACTACATTAGTAAGTTGGAGAGTTGGGCAACGGGATACTCTTTGGAGTCGGAGAAATAGTGGAATCGAAAAATTCAACTGGTACTCTCGATGAATGGGAGTTCTATATCGATACGGGAGGTACTTTTACTGATTGTCTCGGTCGAGGATCAGACGGAAAAGAGATTCGGGTTAAGGTCCTCTCTCGAGGAAGTTTAACCGCGAAGGTGGAAAAGATTCTGTCTCAGCAGGAAATCCTTTTGGCCCCGTGCGCCGATTGGCCCGATCAGTTCCCCTTGGGCTTTCGAGTTATTTTCGCCGACTCCGATCGAACCGAAGTCGTGGTGGAACAATGGAATAATCAAAATAAAATCATTCAATTCTCTGCTGGAATAGAAAAACAGTTTGAGGAAGGACAGACGCTACAATTATTTTCCGGACTCGAAGCCCCTCTTCTCGCGATGAGCTTAATTTTAGCACGGGAAAAAATTAAACAAGCGGAATGCATGATTCGAATGCGACTCGCTACAACCCGTTGCACCAACGCATTATTAGAGAATTCTGGGCAAAAACCAATACTCGTTATTACCAAGGGGTTCTCTGATTTGCTGGAGATTGGTGATCAAAGACGGATTGATTTGTTTGATATAATTCCCCTGAAAAGAAAATCATTTGCAGGCCCGTGTGTTGAAGTTGTGGAACGGACCGATCGGGCGGGGCAGGTACTTACGATTCCTGATCTAAGTGGTTTAGAAAGTCAGTTCCAAAGCCTCAAAGAAAGGGGGCATACAGTTGCGGTGGTTTCTTTTCTTCACTCTTACCTCAACGATGAGAATGAAAATACTGTTGTTCATGCACTCCAAAAAATAGGTTTTAAAACCGTAATTGGGTCGGCTAAAATTCATCCCTTTATTAAATGGTTACCTCGATGCGAGGCATCAGTATTGGAGGGCTACCTTAATCCCACCCTGAACCAATATCTTCATAATATTAAGGAGGGGCTTGGAGGAAATTCTCAATTGCTGATTATGAACAGTGCCGGTGGATTAATTGGCCGGAAGCAATATCGTGCAATTGATAGCTTAGTCAGCGGTCCGGCGGCAGGTGTGGTGGGAGCCAGTGCAGTGGCGAAACGAGCCGGGTTTACTCAAACTATTAATTTGGATATGGGGGGTACCAGTACTGATGTATCTCGATACTCAGATTGTCTTTCCTACCAGTCCAGCCTGGAGGTGGGGGAAGCAAAATTAGCCGGATTAGCTTTAAATATTGAAACCGTCGCAGCCGGAGGCGGTTCGATTTGTAGAGTTGAGGGTGGTCGCCTGAAGGTGGGGCCAGAAAGTGCCTCTGCATACCCAGGCCCTGCCTGTTATGGATTTGGTGGACCGCTCTGTTTGACCGATGTGAATCTTCTGTTGGGACGGCTGGACATAAAGACATTTGCGACTCCTATTGAGATCAATGCCGCACAAAAAAAGTTGGATGAATGGATTGATTCGTCCGGTCTGTCCAAGGGTGAACTATTGTTGGGCTTTATTTCTGTTGCAGATGATTCGATGGCCCGTGCGATTCGGAAAATTTCAGTTGAGCAAGGATATGATCCCGCCGATCATGCACTTCTTTGCTTCGGCGGGGCAGGCGGACAGCATGCCTGTGGCGTTGCTCAAAAACTGGGGATTACCAAAATTTTATCTCCCGCGGACTCTGGATTATTAAGTGCCTATGGCTTATCAATGTCCAATATCGAACGAGTGGTTGAAAGGACAATACATGGCGGTTTGGATGGTTCAGGATTGAGTGCATTGGAAGAAGAAATAACCGAGACAGGATTTGCACAAATGGGAGAGTACAAGTCCAGTGCAAGGCTTGTCCGGAAAACCGCTTCGGTCCGGATGAAAGGCCAAGACTTTGGCGTAGAAGTAGATTACGAAAAAATCTCCGAAATCAAAAGATTATATGAGGTCAAATTTGATGAAATCTTTGGATATTTTCCCAATCAAGAAAGAATTCAAATTTATTCGCTTCGATTTCATTTTACCAGTCCAGAACCAACAACAGAAGCCGAGGAATTTACTGATCCACAAAATACTATTCCGAAAGAACCATTCGGTAAGAACTTCATTCTCGTTCGAGATCAATTACAACCGGGTGATTCTGTTTATGGACCGGGTTTAGTGGTCGATGATTTTGGGTCGCTTTGGATTGAAGATGGATGGCGGGGCAGTGTGGGGAGTAAGGGAAGCCTAGTGCTTGAGTTTGATCAATCGAAGAGTGGTTCGGTAAAAAAACCTATGATTAGGGAGGAGTTGTTTGCCAGTCGATTTTATTGCCTGGTGGAAGAAATGGGGGCTCAATTAAAGCGCACTGCAATCTCGGTAAATGTACGGGAACGGCTTGATTTTTCTTGTGCTCTTCTGGACCGAAATGGCTATCTTGTTGCAAATGCTCCGCATATTCCAGTTCACCTCGGTGCGCTTGGGCTATGTGTCCGGGAGACAATCAAACTTTTCCCGGAACTGAAAAATGGAGATATATTAATTACCAATCACCCACAGTACGGTGGCTCACACTTGCCGGATATTACTGTTATTGCACCAGTGTTTAGTCAAGACGGTGAGGTTCTTTGCTTTGTCGCGAATCGGGCCCATCATTCTGAAATTGGTGGAATTTCGCCCGGCTCCATGCCGGCGGGTTCAACAAACCTCGCAGAAGAAGGGACCGTTATCTCTCCCACCCATCTCTTTAAAGCGGGCCAGTCGTGTATGGATAACATATCCGCTATTTTTAGTGGTGGAGAATTCCCCACTCGTCAACTTGAGGAAAATAAAGCTGATTTGTCTGCTCAAGTCGCTTCCCTTCGCCAAGGAATAACGGAGCTAAAGCATCTGGAAAGCCTACACTCTGCGGATGTACTTCACATTCAAATGAAAAACCTAACCCAAGCGTCAGCAGAAAGTTGCCAAAGTTTCTTTCGGAATTGGGGTACTCGTACACTTACTTCTGTGCAATATCTGGATGACGGGGATCAATTAAAACTTCAAATCTCACTTTCTGATGGTCAGGCAACTTTCGATTTCTCCGGTACTTGCTCATCTCGCAAAGATAACCTCAATGCCACAGAAGCAATCACTCAAAGCGTCATTTGCTATTGCTTACGTCTATTGATCAATGAAGATCTCCCCTTAAATGAGGGACTTCTTGCCCCAGTCAAAATTATTATTCCAGAAGGATCTATTTTATCTCCGATTTTTTCTCGAAGAATTAAAGACTGTCCAGGAGTAGCAGGAGGAAATGTGGAGATCAGTCAAAAGTTGGTGGATTTAATCATGAGTGCCTTCGACCGTGTCGCTTGTTCGCAAGGCACGATGAATAACATTACTTTTGGGAACGAAAGATTTAGCCATTATGAAACGATAGGCGGTGGTGCCGGTGCAATGATTGGTCAGGACGGAACCTCGGCAGTTCAGGTACATATGACAAATACAGCGATTACAGATCCCGAAACCTTGGAAGCTCGTTTCCCCGTCCGGTTATTGGGATTTAAGATAAGAAAAAATTCAGGAGGCAAAGGAAAATGGAATGGGGGAGATGGAATTGAACGGGAGTACATTTTTGAAGAACAAACCAATCTAAGTCTTCTTACCCAAAATCGAAATGCAGGTGCCGATGGAATTGCCGGGGGTGGGAAAGGTGAACCAGGCGAACAAATTGTGGTGAGAGAAAACGGAAAGACCGAGGTAATTTCTTCCATTCAATCATTACTCATGAATCCGGGCGACCGATTAATCCTTCGTACTCCAGGCGGTGGTGGAGCCGGGCACTTAGAAGTTCAAAGTTAAATAGACTCAGGCGACTCGTTTATGATCGAGCCATTCAGTAATTAGTTGAACTGCTTGGTCACTTCCATTTACAGGCGAGGTTACCCTTTTGTTTTCGTTTATTTCTAAAAAACTCCCTACATCATCAATCCAATCGCCTTTGTGGAATGTTTGATCACCAATTTCAAATCCTGAAATATTTTGATTAATAAAATTCCGCATTGGTTGTGATTCTCTGAAGTTCTCTCTAAAAACGGCAATGAATGGTTTTTGTGCAGCCCATACCTCTGCAACCGTTCCGTATCCCACCTTTCCGACAATTCCGTCTGCTGACTGAATTAAATCGGGGAAATAATGTGCACTTTTATGAGGAAGCAGACAGAAATTACTTCCTCTTTCATACTCTGAGAATGCTCCGGTTAAAATATAAAATCGATTATGATCTTCTTTAATTTTATTAATAAATGAATATTTTTGTGGAATCCCTCCTGTGGTAACAAGAATAACCTGCTCTTCTTCCTTTATGCCCAGACTTTTTCTTATTGCCATCCCGTCTTTTTTTGCGGGGCGGAAGATCGGGTTTATTGGATGGGCATTCTGAAGAGGATTGCAAATAGGTGTTGTCTGTATGTGCAGATTAGCACTCTGAAAAATATCTTTCAGTTGTTCGATTGGTTTTTTGAAATTATTGTTTCTGGTTAGATACTCTTCGTAAATCCAATCCCAAGTGAAATTTTCAAGAAGACAGGAAGGAATCCCAAGCTTTTTTGATAAATGAAGGCCCAAAGGAGAAATATCACAGAATATAAAATCAAACTCTCCCTTCTCCAATAGTGTAATGATTCGTTTGTTATTTTCGAATTGAAGGAATGAATACAACTGATCAAGTGTGGAATTTAAATCGTGTTCAAACGGAGTTTTTTGAACTAGTCCCACATCAGTTTTGAGATGAATAGTTTGGAAGGGAATTGAATCGAGGTTTTCATGAAAAAACCAATCGGGCAAGGTGCTAAAAATAGAAATTTCTAAGCTGCTTGTCTTCGCCAGTTTACTGATCAGGGCGAGCGTGCGTGTGGCATGCCCGAATCCATGAGAAGTGATAAAGCAGGCAATTTTCAATGATGCTTATAACCCGAATAGTAATTCGATATAGGTCTGAAGTTGAGAGGTCGCAAAAAATTGACTCCCTTTTTGAACGGTGAGTTTACGACACGGCTTTTTTTGCAAATCAGAATTAATTTCAATTATCTGAATTTGTTTTTCTTGAGAAGAAATATTTTTTTCTACCGGTTCCAATCGAATGGGAATTCCGTACGGTCCGAAAAAAACATCCCAACCATTTGAACCCGAAGAATTTTGGGAAGATGCGAGGGAGGGATAGCGAGTAACAAAGTCTGGAGTTTTATTTGTTTTTACTCGAACCCTTACAGTAACGGGGAGCGATTCAAGGAATGCTTGTGGAGTAGCAAATGTTTTCTGTTTGTATTGTGAGTAAAAAAGCATGGGGTCCAACCCCACCAGATTAAAACCGCTAAAATTCCCATGTCTGTTCTTCGATTGAAATTTCTTCCGATTGTACCAGCCTTGGAATTGGTTGGTGAGTCGGAGGCCAATTTCAAAATGCAGGTGTGATCTTTCCAAGGGAATTCGATAGCCAGAAGAAGAATTCCCCATTTTTCCAATAACTTGAGCAATTGAAACTTCGCTGCCAATTTTTAAATGCGGGCTTATTGTGTCTAAGTGGGCGTACAAAGAATACAGGGAAGGGGTTAACTTCGTATGCTCCAGTACGATGTATTTCCCGTAGGCACTGTAGGATGAAGTCGAATTTAAATAACTTACCTTTCCGTCCATTGCCGCGAAAATTGAGTCTTCCGCTCGTCCTTTCTTGTCTCTTCTCACCGGGTACAAGTCGAGACCTTCGTGAAATTTGTATCCGTTATTCCTTACACACCCAAATGCCCCTGATGTAATTGCTTTGTCAGGGCCCGTTTTTTGAAGAAAAGTGGAATATCCTAATCCTCTTGCAAATGCAGGGTTAGGTGTGGGCCAGGACAATTTGAATTGGGGAGGATTTTCGGCAAAAACTTGAAGGGTGAAAGTGAGACATAAAAGAAATTTGTACATGTAAAACTCCCTTGATTGACTAGCCTTTATTTTCCCGAAATTCTGCTTTAATATGCACCAAAGAAATACTGAGTTCTTTGAAAAGCAACATGGCATTATTTTCGTTTACAATCGAAGACAGTACAAAGGGAAGTACTCCATTTCCAATTCCCTGTTCAATGGGGTGAACTCCCACAATTTGCCCGCCAATAACCAAATGTAGTCTTCTCCCGATATTTCGAATAGTTTCTTTTTGGAGAGTAATTGCGCTTCTTCGGTCCAAACTGAACCATAGAGCAAACCTTCGGTCTAAAGGGTCATCCGAAAGTATATTAGCAACCGAACCGATTTGCACGCTAGTGAAATCATATTCATCCAAAATGGGAATCGGAGCAGAGTTTTCCATGAAAACTCGGGGTCTCATGGTTATTTTTTTCGGGTCTGATCTAAATTTCCGCTTACATGATGGGAGCAAGAAGGCACCCAATAGGGAGAGGACATGTCTACGATTTAAATGAGTGGGTACTAATTTAGATGTGCTCAATTTAAATGTAATCAAATGTTAATTGGGATCATTTTCTATTGTGGATTAAGAATACATGGTTTTGAGTAAACAAAGAAGCATTAAAAACATAAATCTTTAAATGAAAATC
>JABGUO010000110.1 GCA_018646565.1 Opitutia bacterium
AAGCTTACTAAATCGTTCTTTCATATAAATTAACTACAGTGAGTAGACACTAAACTTGCATCCTCATTAATTCTTTGTAGGACTCAACCAGTTTATTTCGCACTTCGATCATCAAATTAAATGCAACACCTGCCTCCTGAGATTTAACAACTGCTTCATGGATGTTATCAGATTTTCCGAGAATAAGATCCTGAGTTTCACGGGCTGAAATTTTCTTCTTTTGATCAACCCCTTTAACAAAGCTTTCAAACATTTGAGAGAAACCGGGTGCAGTAACTCGATCGGTAGAGGAAGTTTTATCAATTGGAACAAAATCAACCCCATTTGTTTGTTGTGCTTCTTTCGCACCAAAGCCTTGACCCAATTCGCTCGTTTTAGCAAAACGATCGAGTTGCTTGTTCGCCTGTAGATTAGAATTTTGTGTGAGCAGGTCGCTCAGACTAGGAAGTGATGATATTTCGTTCACAATATAAATTATCGACCGATCGCGAGAGCTTGCTGGGCTAAACGACGGGAAGTTTTGACAACGGTTAAATTAGCTTCGTACGCACGAGAGGCACTTATTAAATCAATCATTTCGCGGGACACATCCACGTTGGGCATTTCAACCATACCATCTTCATTTGCATGAGGATGGCCTGGGTTAAAGATCATTCGACCTGGAGTTTGGTCATCAAATACATCAGTAACTCGAACTCCTTGATAAAGATTTTCATCCACAAAACCAGGGACTCTTCGCTCAGGAGTTTTTATAAATTCTTCAAAGGAAACCTCTTTTCTTTTGTATACATTTCCCGAAGCATCCTGTGTAGTGTTCGAGTTTGCTATATTTTGGGCGATAATTTCAAGCCTGATCTTCTCCGCAGATAATGCACTGCCAGTTGATTCGATTCCCGGTATTAAATTCATGCTCATAATAAAATATTTTAGACGCGACCCCTAATTGCTTTGTTTAATTCCTTAATGGACCCACCTACTGCACCAGTCAGGTATTCATAATTTAAGGCGTTGCGGTTCATCGCGAGCATTTCTTCGTCAATTTGTACCGTATTGCCATCCATCCGTACGGGTTTAGCCTGACGGTCTTCTACACTGCGAGGAAGGAGACCCTTAACCCGACGAAAATCGCTTCTATCCACTGCTCTTCTCAGTTCAACCGAAAAAGTCTTAGGCAAGTCTCTTCTTTTAAAACCAGGCGTCTCTACATTCGCAATATTGTTAGAAAGTGCCTCATGACGCAAATGAGTAGCGTCAAGGAGTTTTTTGGAGATTAGGTAATTCTCCTGACTATATAAGTTATCGAGTACGACTGCCATGTGGCACACACAATGCAATACTTGTGCCAAATAGTATTTCGGCCTTAAACTAAGAGTCTAAAGCAATAAATCCTTAAAATTATCGAACTGAAGTGTAGCAAACTGATTTCAAACCTAGCATTTTTTTCCGAGATAGGAATAAATTTCTTGTTTTGCACTCATCCGTCGTTCTCTCTTTTCTTAAGCGGTAATTTAATGTTTACTTGAATTTCTAGTGAAATCACCAAATTTTGAAAATTGTCAAGTAGGCTTAACTCCAGAGGGAAAGATTGAAAAAGTTTCCGACGCATTTGCATCTTGGGCAGGAAAGGGAGCCAAAGACTTAATCGGAGAAAACTTCCGACCCTTTTTTCTTTCTCTAGAAAAAAGTTGGTCACTTCTGCTCCCAAAAGAATTTCATCGGAAAGACTTCGAGTGTTTTTTCCCTTTGTCTTCAGAAAGTCACCGTTCGTCAGTTGGTATTCACTTTCAAAATGTAAGTTATTCCCACAACTCTGTAATTTCTCTGTCCCCTGCCCTTGCTCCACATGATTCTTTAAAAAAGGCATTCATGGGCGATTTAATGAATGACCCTCGGGCACTGGCAAACACTTTAATAAGGCTTCAAAAGGCTGAAAGTAGGCTATCCGACTATATTAGCAACTTTCCTGGGATTTTCTTTACGCAAAGGCCAGACATGACCTTTAGTTATTTGTCACGGGGAATCCAAAAATTATTTCCAGCCGAACACACTGAATTGGCTCGTAATGGTGGCTTGTTTTTAAGCAAGATATTCGAAAAGGACAGAGAACACTTTTTGAAAGAATTAAATACCAACGGAAAAAATCCAGAAACCTTTAGTTTTACCTACCGAGTAACTATTCCTCCGACGGGCCAGATTATTTATTTATTAGATGTTCGTACCCCCATAATTACCGCGACCAACAAACTGCTTGGATATGATGGAGTTTTTGTTGATATAACAAGGCAAGCAATCGCCGAGCACAGATTATCTCACTCTGTTTGGCGGGAAGGCTTGGCTACACTCACAAACGGCCTAGTCCATGACTTTAGTAATCTGATGGCAGGAATTTATTCAATTAGCGAACTTTATCATGGCATGATGGCCAAGGACGACCCGATGGCTAAAGGACTGGGGCAGATTAAGAAAAGTGCAATGCAGGCCCAAAAATTAGTGCGAAGAATTATTGATTTACACCG
Source organism: Opitutia bacterium (assembly GCA_018646565.1). GTDB lineage: Bacteria > Verrucomicrobiota > Verrucomicrobiia > Opitutales > Seribacteraceae > Seribacter. Next base: position 2,517 of record JABGUO010000110.1, read on the forward strand.
AGAGAAAGCTGCTTCACGAACTGTTCACGATCTGAGATTGTTACTAAAAGATCAAATGGATTTGGTAGATATTATAATACCAAGAAGTGCTAAGATAACCACCGATTTTGGTACTCAAACCATGCCGGCATTTATTGAAGAGACCGGCTTTAGACAGATGATTCTTAATTTAGTAATTAATGCAAGGGATGCAATCGACCGAACAGGGAAAATTAAAATATCGTTAAGGAAAGTCAAAAAAGGACAATTAATCATGAAGGGAGCCGTTGGAAATAAAACAACCGCACCTGCAGAAGGTGCCGAACTGGCGTTGAGTGATAATGGGAAAGGTATTCCTTCAGAACTTGAGGAAAACCTGTTTGATCCATTCATTACCTCCAAGTCTTCAGGAAGCGGTTCAGGATTTGGGTTATATAATGCCAAAATTTTCATCGAAGATCACAATGGAATAATTGGATTTTCTACGAGGAAGGGAAAAGGGACTACATTTTTCTTATTTCTCCCATTAGAAACTGATGAAGAAGACAAGCCCTCTCAAAATGTGAAACGTGCAAAACGAGCTACCCGGGCTTTTATTAAAACGACCAATCAATAAAATTTTGAATTACACATTAATTCACTTGGTTAAAATTCCCTTCTCATATCGCAGTGAGGATCTTATTTTTCCATTTTTTCC
>JABGUO010000111.1 GCA_018646565.1 Opitutia bacterium
AAAGGATTTCGAGGCCGGAGATTTGGTGGTTGAAATGTCCCTTGAAGATGAGAAGGGCACGAAAGTATTTTCGGAAAAAGCTCCGTTAAAAAACTGGGTCTGGTCCGGGTCGGTCGGAGCATCCCAAAGTGATCTTTATACACGTAAGACGATATTCACTCCCATGAAAGGAAAGTCCTACCGACTCTCGCTCAGGGTTTCTGAGTGTAATCTTGGTGCATCGAAAGCCCGCTTGATTCTGATGGGCGGTGGTTGGAAAGCCTTTTAATTTAAAAAAAGATGAAAAAAATACATTTTACTGAAATATTTGGAATAAGCTTTCTCATGCTGTTTTCTTCCTGCAAAGAGACCGAATCGCATTGGAAGAGTGATGATATGAAAAAGGTCATCTCCGCCACCTCCTTTACAAATTCTAACATGACTTGTCGTGCTTTTCGGGTGGACGACTCTTATCCTGATGGAGAAAAAAAATTGGAAGGTAATTCCTTGCATGGTTATGAGATCATTTCAGATGCAGTCGGCTTGAACCTAGGTTCATGGAAAAAACTTTCTTCAATAATAAAAGATCATGACACCTATTTTCATCACTCCGTTCCTATTGATTGTCTATTTCGACCTGGAGTAGCTTTTCGTTTTAGTGACAAACATAAGAATCAGGTCGATTTGCTCGTTTGTTTCGCTTGCAATGAATTAAGGTATTATCTGGGTGGAAAGGTTGTTGGCCAAAGTTATTTTAAATCTCAAGAACTTCGTTTCTTAGTAAAGGAACTGTTTCCCAAAGATGATAAAATTCAAAAGCTTTAAGTAATTCGCGTATTTTGAATCCAAAAGAAGATTTTAATCATAAATCAAATCTTACATCTTCTCACACTTGGATTATTTCTGACTCCACCACTAGTTTTGTTATTTTTCTAGTTTAAGAATCAAAAACCCGGTTGGTGCCTTTTATTACTATTAATCGTAGGCTTGTGATGGGTCTTCATTTATGGGATTTTTATATTTTATCATCAACACATCGCGGATCATATTGCTTAAAATAAAGAACTGCTCAAAGGTTGGAACAGCTTTGGTGCTTCGGGATTAGCCACCATGTTTTTCGCTTGGTTACTTTCTTTAATTTATAGTCTGCCATGGTTGGGGCTTTATTTAATATGCAAGCTTGTAAAAAATAGAGTGTTGAAAAAAATTAAAAGTATTTAAAATTATTTTTTAATTTACTTACAACTTTTCCTGTCTCACCATAAACTAAATTTAATTAATATCCTCCTAACCCCACAAAAAATGATGAGCTTATTTTCGCTAGTTTCCCTATTATCTATCCCCCTAATAATTCCCATTCCTTTTCTGGGGATAAGCTTACCTTCGGTGGCTTCGGCAAATCCAGCTTCAGATAAAATACGTTTTCAAGAAGTTTCCGACCAACTTGACTTGGGTGGTGTTCTTTATGGATATGTCAGCGTCGATGGAGACCTCTCCGGTTTGGCTAAGTTTATTAACTCCTTCATGTCTGGAATGAAGGAATTTGAAAAAAATGTCCCAGAAGTTGATGTCGCAGCTTTGGTGAAAATTTCCGGTTTGGATTCAATTTCCGCATTGGGGTTGAGTTCCATTCAGACCGATCAAGGATTCCGCAATAAGGTTTATCTCCATGCTCCGAATGGAGTGAGTGGACTTCTTTCTATGTTCGGTAATGAAGCGAAACCATTTGAAGTTCTCCAACTTGCTCCTGCAGGTGCAGATTTCGTTGTCCAGCAGGAAATCAAACTGAAGACTTTCTACAATGAGGTCGTTTTGGGAGTACTGGGCGGATCACCAAAGCAGGGCGGGGCGATGCCTCTGGGACCGCAGGGTATGATGATGAAAATGATGGTGGATGGTATGATGAAACAACCATTGCCTCCTCCTCTCACTTTTACCGGTGAAAAAATAATCAAGGACCTGGATACCAATATCATGGTCATTATTGATGGTGATCCTTCGAAGATGATTCGTGTGGAAAAAAAGGATTTGGCCATGCCTCAAATTCATGGTGCTATTCTAGTCGATAATTTGGGATGGTTAGCTGAGGAGTTAATTAAAATGCTTGAAGCAGAATATGCCAAGACTGACAAGCGAGCACCTTTTGAAGTCGTAGATAATGCTAATTGGGTAGGTTTGAAGCTATCCATGGAATCGACCAGTCTTTCCAAGAGAGAGCGACGGGAAATCAAACAGTTCGGATTGGAGAATGCCATGCTTGCCCATCATCGCCCAAGCGGTAAGCTGATTGCCACCACAAGCAAAGAATTTGCGGCAGGTCTGTTTTCCAAAAAGCCAAAGCTAGCGTCTGACCCTGTTTTCCTTGCCAAGATCAAAGGACTTCCTAAGCAGGGCACTGCCATTTCATATTTATCCCCTGTTTTGATGACGGAGCTAAGAAAGTTCATCAAAGAAGCGATTGAAGTCGAAAATCCACTAGAAAAAGAACATAAAAAGAAAGATCGATTTGCGGCTCTATCCATGCTTGATTTTTTTCTTCCGGAAGGAGCCCTTGGTGAAGCGATGGTTACCACACCGACTGCTAAGGGACTTCTTTCCGTTGGCAATTCCGCTTATTCTCACAAATCAAAAATTTTTATGGGTGCGGCAGCACCAATCCTGATGGGAGTTTTCACTTTTACCGCCGTACAAGCTGTGGATAATATGTTTGAAGATGTTCCCCTCAAGAAGGCTCCCGATGCGATTCCAGATAAGCACGATCATAA
>JABGUO010000112.1 GCA_018646565.1 Opitutia bacterium
AATGGCTTTACCTTTCACTTTTTTCTTAACCAGTTTCCAGTCTCCCTTTCGGACGCCATCGATTTCGTAGTAGTGAATCTTGTGGGGTGACTTGGAATTCTTTTTTCCAAGTAGGATGCCGGAGATGTCTTTTCCATCAATGATTCGGTCGTTCGGAACCTTGGATCCCGTAAGCTTTGCAAAACTGGGAAGGAGATCGGTGGTTACCCCGATTTCTTGGGTGGTGATTCCCTCGTTAATCTTTCCGGGCCACCAGGTAAGGGTAGGTACACGCATGTGTCCTTCGTATTTGGGGCCGCCTTTCCCTCCACGCAAGGGTCCCATGCTCATACCTCCGGCTCCGCCATTATCGGAGGTGAACATGACCAGGGTGTTCTTATCCAACTTAAGGCTCCTTATTGTATTGAGCACCCGGCCAATGCTGTCATCGACTTCCTCTACATGAGCTCGATTCACATTCCCTTCCGCCCGTTGAAGAAACTTGGGTCGGGCAAACCTGGGATTATGAACGTGAGAGTGGGGAATAAAGCAGAAGAAGGGTTGCTTTTTATTTTTTCTTATAAATTTGATCGCTTCATCAGTAATCACCTCTGCTAAAAGGGCCTGATCATAGTCATCCGAGATATGGGCAACTGCTTTGTTTTGAAGCATAACAGGGAGGGGTTCATAGGGACCACGATTGGTAACCGGATTTCCCCTTTTGTTTCCCGGCCACATATCATTTGAGTAAGGGATTCCAAAATAGGTATCAAAACCTTGGGCAAGCGGCATAAATTCTGGTTGGTCTCCGAGATGCCATTTACCAAAGCATCCTGTTGCATATCCATTTTCCTTAAGCATTTCGGCAATGGTAATTTCACTTGGGTTTAATCCACGATGGTCTCCCGGGAAATTGACAATAAAACTGGGTATTCCTTCTTTCTTTTGAAGCCCTCCATCCATACCTATACGGTTGGCGTAAGTTCCAGTGAGTAAGGCTGCTCTTGATGGGGTGCATGCGGTGTTAGCCACATAAAATTGGGTGAGCACATTGCCTTCCTCTGCCATCCTGTCCAGATGAGGTGTTTGATTAATTTTATTTCCGAAGGGTCCAATGTCTCCGTAGCCCATGTCATCAATAAACATCAGCACGACATTCGGCTTTTGAATTTCTGCCAGTAAAGAGCTGCAAATAAATGCACTGATCAATAAAAGATAGGATGAGAATAACAGCTTGTGCATAATAAAATGGTTCCGGATTACTAAAATAAAGAAACACTGTTATTGTTAAGGCAGTGTTATCGGTGTCAAATGTGGAGTATCTGATTTTTCAATAAATATTTTGTCCCTTTTTGATGGAATTTAACCAATACTTAATGTTGAAAAAAATAATTTATTATCAAATGTATGAAGTAAACGGATGGATAAAGAAAAGAAATCTTTCGAGATACTAGTCCGCGAGAATTCTCGCATGTTAACCGTCTTCCTTTCCACGAGAATAAGGGAGCAGGCGGTTATTGATGATCTTTTCCAGGAGACCATGCTAGTGGCGTGGAAGCGCCTTCCCGATTACGATCTGGATCGGCCCTTTGGTCCGTGGTTGCGGGGAATTGCATATCGAGTGACCTTAGATTATTTCAAGAAGCAATCTCGTATCCCTTTTCTTATGTCAGAGAGTGTCAACGAATTGATAGATAAGCATTTTGAATCGATTAATTTGGAGAAGGGAGACATGTGGGACGAAAAAGTTGAAGCTCTTAATGATTGTTTAAAGATAATCCCCGAAAAGTATAGTTCAGTTATTAAGCATAAATACTTTTCACAAGAATCCATTTTGAATGTAAGTGAATGGGCAGGGATTTCTTTGGAGGCGTGCAAAAAAAGAATGCAAAGAGGACGTATCCTATTGGCACAATGTTTGAAATCGAAGGGGACTTTATTTGTGAAACCACAAAAGGTATGAGCCAGAAGGAAAAGGATTTTGAAAAAGCACTGAGTACCTGGATCGAGGGTGATAGTTCTATGGAAACCACAGATTTACTGAATCTCTCAGAAAATGAGGAAGAGGAGATTGCAGATCAATTAATGATCCATGGTTTACTTATGGAGAGGGCGAATCGTGAAAATACAGAGGAAGAAAGAATAAAAGCTGTGCTTGAAAGGATTAGGGAAAAGCGAGGGCAAGAAAAAGTAGTATCTTTTCAAAGATATGGAATTTGGATAGGCGGCATTGCGGTTTCATTGATTCTGATGTTCTGGGTTTTTATCGGTAGTGGCGAAAACCTGATGGCTGATAACCTGATTCGGGTTATTTCCGCATCTCTTGAGCCAATAGCCCGCACCTACTCCATTACTGTTTTGGAGGAATCAGAGGTTACCCCTGTTAAGCAAGAGAAGAATGTGGAAGATTTAGATGGGGCAACCCTTACAATTGGTGGGAAAGATCTTTATGTTTTTACCCGAAGGTTAAGCAATGGATATATCCGAATTAGTGGTTGTGACGGGAAGGAAAGTTGGGCAATGCGAGAGGACGGTCCGGTCCATGTAAGTAGTGACCTAAACCGTTTTACGGGAATTCTGCCGGGGCGCCGTAATTCTTCTTCTTTCGTAAACCTGCCAGTTTTCTTACAACAATTAAAAGATAGTTTTATTATCGAGCAGGTTGAACAAGAAAAAGATGCAGAAGGGCTTATAACCTTTCGTTGCGTGCGAAAATCAGAATTTAAATTTGGTGCCCGAATAATTGAGTTGTTCGTAGATGCTACAACTTGGCAGATTTTAGAGGTTTATTTGTCTGGTATGCCACAGAGTCGTGGCGGTCCAAGAAGCATTCAACTGAAATTAGTTGATACTTCCACCTTTAATCAGTCGTTTTTCTCACACAATTATCATCATGAACCGGAGCGTGAGATTCGTATGTCGACCCAGAAATAATGAAAATACTATTATCTACCTTTTCCACTTTGCTTTTCATAAAGCTAACAGCGTCTCAACCAAATATAATATTACTACTTTCGGATGATCAAAGTTGGAGTGGACTTTCTGTTCAGATGCATGATGACATAGCGGAATCGAAGGGTGAAATTTTTAATACCCCAAATCTTGAAAAACTTGCTGCCCAGGGGATGAGGTTTTCTGCCGCTTATTCTCCGGCATCTGTTTGTTCGCCAACCCGAGTAAGTTTGCAAACCGGTAAAAGTCCGGCCCAGTTGCGTTGGACAAAAGCGGCTCCTGTAATGACTGCAGATGACGGTTTTAAGCTAATTCCACCAACAATAAAAAAAGATTTACAAACTGAAGAAATTACAATTGCCGAGATCTTAAAACGGGCAGGTTATGCAACTGCTCACTATGGGAAATGGCACCTCGCAGGTGGAGGTCCTGGAGAGCATGGTTATGATGAACATGATGGTGATACGGGTAATAAGGATGCTGTTCCTTTTAAGGACCCCAATCCGGTTGATATCGTAGGAATGGGGAATCGAGCCAATACTTTTATGGCTAAGAGCGTAAAAGCGGGAAAACCTTTTTTTATTCAGCTTTCTTACCATGCCCTGCATTATCCAGAGAACGCTCTTGAAAAAACGAAGGCGAAGTATGTTGAAAAAAATGGGGGGCGTGAAGATAAGCGTATTCTTCGTGCAGCGATAACCGAAGACCTAGATTCAGGAGTGGGAATGATTATGGATAAAATTAGAAGTCTTAGGATTGAAGGGAGTACCTATGTTATTTACACGGCAGACAACGGGGCCACTGGTGGTGGGGGAAAAAAGAGTGGTTTAAGAGGAGGAAAGGGTGGTGTCTGGGAGGGAGGTATTAGGGTTCCTTTAATCATTCGTGGACCTATGGTTCCACCGAATTCCTTTTGTCATACAAGAGTTGTCGGGTATGACTTATATCCCACTTTCTGCGAGATTGCGGGAGTCAAAGAACCCTTACCGAGAGGGATTGAAGGCGGAAGTATTCTTCCACTGCTTCGAAATGGTAGTGGAGAAGTTAGGCGTTTCAGGGAAAACCTAGTATTCCATTTTCCCCATTATCAGGGAGATACTCCTCACTCCGCAATTTTTTCAGGGAATCTTAAATTGATGAAATTTTATGAAAATGACGAATTGATGCTTTTTGATTTGGATAAAGATCTTTTTGAACAGAATAACCTCGCAGTTGAAATGCCTGATAAAGTTGATTCCATGCATCGTATTTTGAATAAATATCTCGATGATGTTGGGGCCGAATTACCAGTGAGGAACTCAAAGTATGATCCCGAGAATCCGCCCGACATGTCGAGGGCCAAGGGGGGTGGGAAGGATAAAAATAGCTCTGGAAAGAATTTGAAAGGGGATAAAAAGAAAACGGGAAAAAAACAGAGCACAAAATCCAAAAAGAAGAAATGATCAAAATGAAAAAGCCGATTTTATCTATAAGTTTTCTACACGCATTGTTATTCGTTTTACTATTTTCTGCCTTGTTGAAAGCAAAGGAGTTTGGAGGTCGAATTGATCTTGCTTCGGCGGTCGTCGATTCTTTTAAGGCAAATCTACCGGTCAAGAAAACAGGAGGTAAAGGACGAAAGCATAAATCAAAGGATGGACAAAAACCCAGAATCGAGGACACGATCAAGGTAAATGTTTATGCTGACAATTGGTTTGTTCTTTATGTAAACGGAGAAATGGTGGCGGTAGATTCGATTAAATTTATTCCGCACAATGTAATCTCAGTCAATTTGCTACCGAAGTATCCGATGACTATTGCGGTTATGGCCAAGGATAATGCGGACCCGCAGACTGCGATGGAATACAAGAATTCAAACATTGGGGATGGTGGCTTCATTCTCAAGTTTTCCGATGGAACGGTGACAGATTCTTCTTGGAAAGCAAAAAACTTTTTCCATGGTCCCATAGGCGGGAATATTAAGAAACCGCAGGTCTCCAGGAAAGAGATTCCGAATGACTGGTATACTGTCGGATTCGATGATTCAGCATGGTCAAATGCGAAAGAGTTTACCGAAGAGCAAGTTGGTCCTAAGCAAACATTTTACGATACAGATTTTAAAGGGGCCAAGTTCATTTGGTCATCTGACCTCAAGCTTGATAACACCGTGATTTTTCGTAAGCGAATCTCCTCTCCTCCAAATGGAACAACGCCCAAACAATTTCCTCTGTTAGATGATTAATACATAAGATTCCGTTAACTTTAAAATGAAAACCAAAACAATACTTTCGACTTCTTTATCCTTTTTTATAACGGCACAGGCTTGGGGGCATGATGATCATATTCATACTTCAGAGAATATTCAGTCTACGACCAATATTTTTGATAAGGATAACACTAAGAACAATGGTGAAAAAACAAAACTTCTGGGTTCGGGAGACCGCTTGTTGCACGAAGAACAGATATTTGTAAAACTCGAATCCGATCGTTTAAATTCCATCCCTAAAAAGACTAAACAGAGTGAACCAAAGACTGCGGTTCCTTTTCGGGTTTTTGAGGATAAGCTCCAGCTGGAATGGGATAATGAATTCCTTTATGTCGGATCAAACGGAATGCCCGATCATCAGATGATGGTCGGAATTACTGCCTGGCAGCAACAGGTTCCTTTGCCTCAGCAGTATTTTGGGTCGAACGCATGGCAAATACCGCTGAAACCATCACCATCACCGAATCCAATGTCTGCCAAAGCACATTTCTTTCGTGGTGCGATTGCTTTAGCTGCCAATGGGGTGCCTATTTTTAATCCGATTAAAAATAATGGGCGTACAGATACTCTGCTTGCCGGCGAATTGGATAAGTGGGGTGGGCATTGTGGCAGAGGAGATGATTATCACTATCATGTTGCCCCTATCCACTTGGAAGATCGCATTGGGCGAGGCAAGCCAATAGCTTACGCTTTGGACGGTTACCCGATATATGGGTATTTTGAGCCAGATGGGTCTCTTGCAAAAGGTCTGGACTGGTTGAACGGACACAAAGATTCTTTTGGTAATTACCATTACCATGCAACTAAGGATTAT
>JABGUO010000010.1 GCA_018646565.1 Opitutia bacterium
CCATGGAGACGACGGGTTGAAGATTGGCCGAACCGGACTGCAACCGATCGAGGAATTCGTCGATCATGCGGTGGCCGAGAAGAAGCCCTTCTTCCTCTGGTACGGAGTATTCCTTCCGCATACCCCCCACAACCCGCCCGAGCGATTGCTCAAGCCCTACCGGGACATGGGTCTTCCCCTGCCCATCGCCAAGTACTATGCGATGTGCACTTGGTTTGACGAGACCTGCGGGCAATTGGTCGATATTTTAGAAAAAAGGAATCTGCGGGATGACACTATTATCGTCTATGTGACCGACAATGGATGGATCCAAAATCCTGAAAAAAACGGATACGCTCCCCGCTCCAAGCAAACCCCTTACGAGGGAGGCATCCGTACGCCTATTATGTTCTCCTGGCCCAACGGAAACCTAAAGAAAGGAAAACGCAAGGATGTGGTCTCCTCGATCGATCTTTTCCCCACCGTTCTGGCAGCAACCGGTGCCCGCACTCCCAAAGGATTACCTGGATTAAACCTTCTCGATAATTTAAAAAATGAAAAGCCAATCAAAAGAAAGGGAATCTTTGGTGAAACTTTTGCCCATGACATTGCAGATGTAGAAAATCCGGAGGATTCCCTTCTCTTCCGTTGGACCATAGAAGGAAAATGGAAATTACTCCTCACCTATGATGGCGAAGTAAACCGCTACAAGACCACACATCTACGCGAAGAAAAGCGCCCACAGTTGTTTAACTTGCTTAAAGATCCTAAGGAGGAAAAAAATCTGGCCAAAGACAATCCTGAAGTGGTGGCGAGTCTTGCCGCAAAGATTGGTAAGTGGTGGCCGGTTAAGGAGCGTAAGGTAATGACCAAATGGAAGTAAACAGATCACTATGAAAACGGTCTCCTTTATCTTCATTTTTCTCTCTACCTTTGCTTTATTCGCCATAGAGAAAACTAAGCCAAATATTATTCTCTTCCTCGTTGATGACATGGGATTGATGGATACATCTGTACCCATGCTGGCCGATCAGAATGGGAAGCCAACCAAGCATCCGCTCAATGATTGGTACCGCACCCCAAATATGGAACGCTTGGCGAAACAGGGTGTTCGCTTTTCCCAGTTTTATGCCCAATCAGTCTGCTCGCCGACCCGGGCATCAATTATGACGGGGCAAAACTCGGCTCGCCATCGGGTTACCCAATTTATTTCTCCGGAAACAAAGAACGCTGGACCCGATGAGTGGAAATGGGAGGGTCTGACTTCTCGAGACATCACTCTTCCCTCCGTTCTTCGATCCAATGGATACCATACAATCTTTGCCGGCAAAGCCCACTTTGCACCCACTGGATACGAAGGAGAAGACCCAACTAAACTGGGATTTGATATTAATATTGCCGGATGTTCCTTTGGGGCTCCCGGAAGTTATTTGGGAGAAGATGGATATGGAAATCTGGATCCGAAAAGAAAAAGAAGAGCAATCCCCGGTTTGGAAAAATATCACAAGACCGACACTTTTCTATCTGAAGCCATTACCCTTGAGGCGAAGGAAGCAATCACTCAATCTATGAAGAAAGATAAGCCCTTCTTCTTGTACATGTCTCATTATGCCGTGCACAGCCCTTTTCAGACGGATCGTCGCTTTGAGGAAAACTACAAGGACTCAACCAGATCAAGACCTTCCAAATCCTTTGCCACTCTGATCGAGGGTATCGACAAATCCCTCGGCGACCTCATGGATCATGTGTCAGACAAAGGTGTGGCCGAAAACACGCTGATTTTATTTGTGGGGGACAACGGATCGGACGCTCCGCTTGGGGATAATTATGGCTACTACAGTTCGGCTCCCTTACGAGGAAAAAAAGGAACCTGCTACGAGGGAGGATTACGGGTGCCTTTTATTGCCAGTTGGGCACAAAGAGGAGATCAGAACAAATTTCCGATTGCTCGTAATCATCTCCATACTAAGCAAATTGGAACGGTCATGGATATTTATTCAACAATCCTTGATGCGAGTGGAGCAAAAAATCCACAAGAACATGTGATCGATGGAGTGAGCCTACGAAAGCAACTCTCCGGGAAGGTAAACCAAAACCGTTTAGATCATTTCATGTGCCACTTTCCTCATTCGCACAGAAGTTCTTACTTCACATCCTATCGCAGAGGGAACTGGAAACTGATCTACCGCTATCTCACCGAGGGAGGAAAAAGAAAAAGCAAAAATCCTCTTCCTCAGCACGAACTCTATAATTTAAAAAACGATCCCTACGAAACAAAAAACATGGCTCTTGAAAATCGTCCCAAAGTAAACGAAATGATCGAACTTATGAACTCCCAACTCAAGGATGAAGATGCTCTTTTCCTGGTACGGGACGATAAGTTTTTAAAGCCTGCACTTCTGAAATAAACCCCAATTCCCCCTTACTATTGGGGAGACTAAATTAACCCTCCCCTACAATATTTTTATGAAGACGAGAAATATCATCACCGCTCTGATACTTTTACCCCTTTGCACTTTTGCTCAGGGTAAAAAACAAAAACAACCGAATATTGTCTTCATCTTCATTGACGACCTCGGATGGGGGGATGTTGGTTGCTATGGAAATGATTTTATTGATACTCCCAACATAGACCAATTAGCCAGAGATGGAATGCGTTTCACCGACTTCTATGCAGCCGGTGCGGTTTGCTCCCCGACTCGGTGTGCAGTACAGTCCGGCCAGAACCAGGCACGTATTGGTATCACCGCACATATACCCGGTCACTGGCGCCCTTTCGAACGTGTGATCAACCCACAAACTACGATGGCCCTACCCTTGGATGTGGTAACCGTTGCGGAAAGTATGAAAGAAGCAGGGTACACTACGGGTTATGTGGGTAAGTGGCACCTCGGTCGCGGAGATAAGTATGGACCATCTAAGCAGGGATACGACTTTGCCGCCGAGATCAATGGTCCCCACCTACCCGGACGATTCCGAGCAACCGATCCAAAGATTACAAAGCCTCGACCGGATCAGTTCCGGACTGATTATGAATCTGAATTGTGCGAATCCTTCATTCAGGAAAACAAAGATCAACCGTTCTTTCTAATGTTATCACCCTTTGCTGTACACATCCCGCTCGGAAGTAAATCCGGCCTAGTCGAGAAATACAGCAAGCGGGCCGAGGAAAAAAATCGTAACCTGCCCCACCCCGTCTATGCTGGATTGGTTGAGGAAGTGGATGATCAAGTGGGGAGAATTATCGCTGAATTAGAAAAGCAAAACCTGACTAAAAATACCATGGTCGTTTTCACCTCAGACAATGGGGGACTCATTAAACGCTATGACTACCAGGAGGAAACGGACGACATCGTGAGCGATCTGGCTCCGCTTAAGGGCGAGAAAGGTTCTCTTCACGAAGGAGGAATACGGGTTCCCCTAATTGTTAAGTATCCCGGAGTAGTAAATGCAGGCACCACCTGTTCCGAACCTGCGATCTCCTACGATTTCTATCCGACCTTCGTGGAAGCGGGCAAAGGAAAACTCCCAACAAACCAGACCATTGATGGTCTCAATATTCTTCCTCTGTTCCAAAATCCAAAAGTAAAATTAAACCGTAAGGCCATCCATTGGCACTATCCACACTATCACCACGATCGACCCGCCAGTGCGATACGTGAACGCGATTGGAAACTAATCGAATACCTTGATGGGAGTGGAGACATCGAGCTCTATCATATCGCTCAGGATTTAAGTGAATCCAAGAACTTAGCAAATGAGAAAAAAGGTAAAGTCGGAGACCTGAAACAAAAACTCATTGCTTGGCGAAATGATGTACTCGCCCGTATCCCGGTCCCCAATCCCTCCTACGACCCTGAGCGTGCCCCTGAATGGTGGAGTCGTCGTACAGGCAAACTGATTGATAGTTCTGCTCGCAAAAGATTTCCTACCACGGAAAAGGATCTGTAGGACAGATTTTCATAGGAAAACAGTTTAGAATTAGATTCTAATTTTTCCACTTATATTCGATGACCACGGCACGGTGGTCAGACGGCCACCTTCCTTTAATTACGATATCTGATGTATCTCCCTTCTCCCCGACCACATGAGCGGACACAACCTTCACATTATTCCCGTGGTGGTAAATCCGGTCAATTCGATCCAATACCTGTTCGCCGTAGGGTCTCCTGCCCGGCGTTCTTTCCGGATAGGGCGGGGTCCATGTATTGCCCAGCTTTTTGACTTCATCGGTGTGTAACTCGCGGAAGGAATCAATCATTCCGATTTTTCCCAGTAAAACAGAACCGGGCCATTGCACTGGCAATCGCAAGGGCGTACCCGTTGGATTATCAACCCAGCGATCAGATCCATTCTTCGCATAATGCTCGGTCCAGTCGAGATGGGATGGTTCATTAAAATCACCGAGCAGAAAGATTGTTCTTTTTTCCTCTATTGCTTCCTCCAACGGTTCAATGGTTGCGCTGTATCCGCGGGTTCCGCCGCGTCGTGCTCCTTTTTCCTCAACAATCTTGGCCAAACTATACAGATCCACCCGCGGACCTA
>JABGUO010000113.1 GCA_018646565.1 Opitutia bacterium
CATATTCGCGAAGGAAGTTCAGGCAGGCCGCAGAATCACTGTCATATTGATGAGTCGATGGTTCGCGGGGCTTGGGTTCGATGTAGAAGGGGCCGTCAAAACCGATTTTATCTGCATGGGCGACCGCCATATGAAGAAAGGTAGCAAGATGATCGAGTTCCCTTTTCATATTGGTATTAAGCAGCGTGGAGTATCCTTCTCTGCCTCCCCAAAAAGTATAGCCCAGTCCGTCGAGTTCTTTGGTTGATTCCAGGGCCTTTTTCACCTGAGCAGCTGCGTAAGCATAAATATTGGCGTCGGGCGAAGTCGCTGCTCCCTGAGAATAACGGGGGTGAGCAAAAAGACAGGCCGTTCCCCATAACAATTTTACTCCGGTTTCAGACTGCTTTTGTTTGAGCTTGGCCACTACCTGATCGAGGGCGGCATTCGAGGCAGATAAGTCATTGAGTTCTGGGGCGATGTCCCGATCGTGCCAGCAATAATATTCAATTCCCATTTTATCAAGGAACTCAAAAAAGACATCCACTCGAGCGAGTGCGTTTTCAATTGAATCGCTTCCGTCATCCCAGGGCATCTGGGCGGTTCCTCCACCAAACGGGTCGGCGAGGACATTGCGCATCACATGCCAGTATGGTGCCGCAAATCGCAGATGTTCTTTCATGGACTTTCCGGCAACCGTTTCTTCCGGGTTGTAGTGCTTGAAAGCAAAAGGGTTTTTTGAGGATGGTCCCTCGTACTGAATTTTTTCGCAGGGGAAATGAGCCATGATATCTATCGGTTTTTAGGTTTTGTTGAGGGGTTGTGTTTTGTTACAGTAATTCTTTCCCTTGTTGGGTAAATCCGCAAATTGCGTATAATTTCTGTTGTATTCCGTCATTTATCGGTTTGTGATCTTTTTCATGAGTCAACCGATTGCTATTATTATGACAGAGGTCTTTCTTCGTCGACTAACCCCGTCGCTCGCATCGTTTGCTGGAAGGGTGCAAGACTATCGTATTCTCAGCATTCATCGAAGGGTAGAGGAACTTGAGGCACTAATTGATCAGATAAAACCTCGCGGAATTATTCTCGAACGACTGCCCAACCGTGCTGATGAACTGATCAAGTTATGCGGAAAAACCCCAACTGTTTTACTTGCAACCGATGATTCAATTCCAGGATGTGTCTCTCTCGATGTCGACGACTGGGCAGTCGGATGTGAAGCTGCTGAGGCCTTTTCCTATGGCGGCTTTCAAAGCTTGGCTTGCCTCGGTAATGGTACACCTTATTCCGAGCAAAGGATTGAAGGTTTTCAAAAAGCTATGCTAGCTCAAGGGATGCCATTTTCGGTTTTTACAGAATCTGGATTTAATGATGCCAGGTATAGTGAATCATTTCGTCCACCGAGTAAAAAGCTTCAAAGTTGGCTCCAGAAATTACCTAAGCCAGCCGGAGTGTTTGCGGTACATGATCCGCTTGGGCGTTATCTGTGTGGTGCTTGTTCGCAGTTGGGCATTGAAGTACCTCACGAGGTAGCAGTGATTGGTGCAAATGATGATCCTTTGGTCTGCAATCTCACCTATCCCACTCTTTCCAGTGTGACCATTCCTTGGGATGCTTTAGGGGAGAGGGTTGCACGGTCCATGGACGAGTTACTAAAAAGTCCGAAAGGAAAATATGTACCCATTTGTATACCACCAACAGGAGTATCCTTGAGGCATTCCGCCAATCATCTTGCTGTAGAAGATCCTATCCTTCGCCGGGCAATGTCATACCTTACTGAACGAATTCAAGAGCCAGTTTCTATAGGAGTAATGTGCCATGACTTACGAATTGCCAGGCGTACACTGGAAAGGCGTTTTAAGGGTTATTTCAAAATAACTCCGTGGGAAATGCTCTGTCGTCTTCGAGTAAACCACGCCAAGCAATTACTTGCCGAAACCAATCACTCTATCGCTGGTGTTTCGGAACTGTGTGGTTTTAATGATGCTGAGCGCATGACTGTTGTCTTTAATCGGGTGCTGGGAAAACCTCCTTCATCCTTTCGTAAGTCCATCCGAGCAGGGGTTAGTTTTTAATTTTTCGTTTAATTTTCTTAGTTGCGGGAGCTCCTTAATATGAGCCGAATTTTAATTCTTACTTTCATTGTGGTAATATCTGCAGGAACTATTCTTTTGGGAGAGTCTCCTAGTCTTGCAAAATTTGGAGCAGTGAATGGGGTAGAGCAAATGCTCGAGATTTCAGGCACCCGTAAGATCAGTGGGGTCTATCCACATCTTACCACCTATTCCCAAAGCCGAAAAGATGGCCGCTTTTTCAAACAGGGTCATCAGGAGTGCGGAATAGGCGCGGTTGTGCCATGGGCAAACAAGTTGTGGATGATTACTTATGCTCCTCACAAGCCTCGTGGGTCAGATCATAAGTTATACTCCATTGATGAAAACTTAACCATGACTCTGCATCCGGAAAGTGTGGGAGGTACTCCAGCTGCCCGGATGATTCATCACGAGTCCGAGCAACTGTTTCTGGGCCACTATGTGATTGATCGGGCTGGAAAGGTTCGAGTGATCAGCCCGAAAAAAATGCCTGCCCGGGTAACCGCAATTATGCGACACCTCAAGGATCCAGAAAACTTTGTCTATCTCTACGATATGGAAAACATGTTTTATGAAATCAATGTGCATACACTTGCTTTCACAAAACTTTTCCAAGACCCAATTCCAGGATATCATGGCAAAGGAGGATATACCTCACAGGGTATGGTGGTCGTATCCAACAATGGTGAGACTACTGCTGAACATCTTGACCAGTCGGATCATTGGCAGGTTTCCAAAGATTTTAAAAAGCGCGGAAGCGAGGATCGTGGATGTCTCGCCACTTACGATGGTGATAAGTGGGAGGTAATCGAACGCCGGCAATACACGGAAGTCACCGGACCCCAGGGGATTCGTCCAACGAGTGCTGGATTTAGGGATCCAGTATGGTCAATCGGTTGGGACAAAAGGTCCTTGCGGTTGCAGGTGCTCGAGGATGGCGATTTTACGACTTTCCTTCTCCCCAAAGGCTGCCTCAATAATGATGCCAGTCATGGGTGGTTCACGGAGTGGCCAAGGATTCGGGATGTTGGTCAACAAGACTTACTCATGGATATGCATGGTATATTTTTCCGTTTTCCCAAAAAATTTGGTATTAAGAACACTGCGGGTATTGAACCGGTTGGTTCCCACCTCCGTTACATTCCAGACTTTTGTGAATGGAATGGGAAACTAGTGCTCGCGACCGATGAAGCGAGCATTCAGGGGAACCCCCTTACTGGGCAACCTCAGTCAAATTTGTGGTTTGGAAGTTTTGAAGATCTAAGCGAGTGGGGGCCCCGCAATGCAGCAGGTTCGATTTATATGGATGATGAAGTAAAAGCGGGAGTGCCTTCTTCTCCTTTTTTAATCAATGGATTTCCTCATCGCATGGTTCACTTTGCGACCGATCGGCCAGTCACTATTACTTTGCAGGTCGATCGTAAGGGTACAGGAGAGTTTAAATCATATGAGCAAATATCGGTAGATCGGTATGCTTCACATATTTTTGACCCTGGGTTCGAGGCTCAGTGGGTTCGGGTGTTGGCTGATGAGAATTGTCGTGCCTCGGTATCCTTTCAGTTTTCTGAGAGCGAATATCGATCTACTGAAGAGGGGGTTGAATTGTTTAAGGGGCTTGCTGAAGTGGGAGAAACCAAGGTTCAGTCCTCGCTTTTATTTCCTAATGCTTCGAATCGTGAACTTTCCGTCTGCTCATCTAATGGATCAACCTATGAATTTGATCACCTGACTTTTTCCTTCAAGAAATTGATCAAGGAACCACTGGCGATGGATTGTATGACAGCAGCAAACCTTGCGAGTCGGGGAGCCAAAGTATCCAAACAAAACCTGGGTGAGAAAACCTTGCGGGAATTCCTCGCTCCCCAAATGGAGTTCTCGGTAGATGATGCATCCGTCCTTTTAGTGAGTCGGGAAAATCGTTCGATCGTTGGTAAAAAAGGAAACCACACTGTTCTTCGTCTCCCGAGGGGAAACCCCGCATTCGACCAACCCCTTTTTTTCGGTCCTCCTCGCATGCACCGGGAGTTGGAGTCGGAACGAATGGTGGCGAATATTCACGGCACTTTCTATGAAGTACCTTTTTGGATTGTTGGTCAGCCTCCTCTTTACACCAAGATGCGCCCCGTCAGCAGCCATACTAAACAAATATCTGACTTCTCTACTTGGAATGGACTCTTGGTGATGGGCGGTCTGAAACCAGGGGCACAATCCTCGGAGCATGTTTATTTATCAAAAGATGGGAGAGCCTCTCTTTGGTTTGGCGGGATTGATGATCTTTGGAAACTCGGTAAGCCAGTCGGGATTGGCGGACCATGGAAAAATTCCAAGGTTGAGGCAGGGGAACCTTCCGACCCTTATCTCATGACTGGGTATGATCAAAAGACCTTAGTGCTTCAAGCCGACAAGGATTGTAAGATCAGAGCTGAGATTGATGTGGATCATTGGACGGGCTTTCATCCCTATAAAACCTTTAATCTTAAAGCTGGAAAAAAGCTAACGGTTCAATTCCCCAAGGGCTTTGCTGCCCACTGGATACGATTTAGATCAAACCTAAATATCCTAGCCTCCGCACAGTTAACTTACTGGTAGCGTGCAGAAATAAACTTCAAGATTAGTCCTACTTGCCTTTTCTTTTAAAGATAAGGGTGATTTCCCTAAAATAATTGGATAAATTTGAGATAGCTTTTTTAAAAGCCTCAATATTTAAACTCAAATATCATTCTTGTTTATAAAAACTTCAATTATTATCAACGCATTGATTAAAGTTAATCGGGTGCAAGATAAAATTGATTATTTCGATCTGTCATTGGACTACTGATTCATCCCCAAAAGTCCAGATCGTGGAATTCTTCCAATTTTACTTTCATAGTGACGTAATTAAAAGATAAATTTATGTCATAAAGTAATAAGGATTTGCTATTAATAATTTAAACCCAAATATTTATATCATGCCCTTTATCGCTTTCTTGTTCCTGTGCACCTTTCTTTCATGGACATTTGCTGATGTTGATTATGAATCTGATATTTTGCCTCTTTTCGAAGATTACTGTTATGATTGTCATGGCCCTGATAAGCAGAAATCTGGGTTTCGTACGGACAAGCGGGCACATCTTTTAAAAGGGGGCGACTCAGGCTTAGCTGCTTTGATTCCCGGAGATCCAAGGAGGAGTTATTTGATGGAGGTAATTACAAGCGATGATCCAGAAATTAGTATGCCACCAAAGGGCGGGAAATTATTTGAAGATGAAATTGAACTTGTTAAAGAGTGGGTCGAGAACGGGGCTGTTTGGCCGGGCCAGATGGATGATAAAATTGAAGAGGTGACGGATCATTGGGCGTTTCAAACAATCACACGCCCAGAAATTCCAAGAAAAGTCAAAAACCCGATTGATTCCTTCCTTAATAAACGCCTAGAGGAACTGGGCATTCCTAAAAATAAACAAGCTGAGCCTCTGGCCCTTATTCGCCGGGCATCTGTTGTTTTGACTGGTTTGCCACCGCAACCAGTTAGGGTGGCTGATTTCCTTTCTGATTATCAAAAGAATCCAGATCAAGCATTTGCATCGTTGGTTGATGAATTGCTCTCATCGCCACATTTTGGGGAGAGGTGGGCTCAGCACTGGTTAGATGTTATTCGATGGGCGGAAACCAACGGTTCGGAGTCCAACCTTTATCGAAAACTAGCTTGGGTTTATCGTGATTATGTAATTCGAGCATTTAATCAAGACCTTCCTTACGACGATTTTATTCGGCAACAATTAGCCGGAGACGGAATGGGTGTGGGGGAAGCACTTGGTTTTTTAGTGGCCGGACCACATGTGCCTGCCGCCACGGTCGGCCAAGAGCCTGCTGCGATACGCCAAGCACGGGCAGATCGGATGGATGAAATTATGCAAACCGTTGGAGCATCTATGCTTGGAGTCACCATGAGTTGTGCCCGCTGCCATAATCATAAGTTTGATCCCATTTCGATTCAGGATTATTATTCTATGACTGCTGTTTTCCAAGATATTGAATTTGGCAGTCGTTTCCCCGAATTTTCAAAAGAACATCCTCGTAAAACAAAAGCCAATGAGATCTGGCGCGAAGTTGCCAAGAATCGACATAATATAAGAAATAAAGCTTCAGCATGGGAAGAGGACTGGGGAGGTTACAAGGAAGTCCACTGGAAACCGCTTGAGGTGGTTGGATTAAAACTGAACTTTTCGTCAGGATATGTCGGTTTGGATGAAGTTGAGATTTTTGGTTTACCCTCTGAAGACTTTAATTTGGCCAGTGCTACCAATGGAACTCAGGTTCGAACCGATTTAGCATTTGCACAGCAAGGGGACAGGTTTCCCGTTTCAAGAGTGATTGACGGGAAGTATGGGACCCAGCGTTGGCAGGCGAGTTACAATAAGGAAAAAAAGCAAAAGCCTTGGATTGAATTTACTTTTGAAAAAGCTGTAACGGTCGGTCGTCTAAGACTGAGTAGTAATCGGGAATATTATTATGAAACTGATTACCTCGAGCAGAAAAATAAATTCAACTTTGATAAGTTCCTGGTCAAGGTGAAGTTGTCTGATGGTACCTGGTTGGAAGTTGCATCCATTGAAGAAATTAGGAATTTGATGAAGCGTGAAAAGCTGCTGAGTGAAGCCGTTGGACAAATTAATCATTTTGCATACAAACTATCCGAAGAAGGCCCTCGGCCCAGTTTTGTTGGGAGTTTTATCAAACCCATAATTACTCGAGTTTTACACCGCGGGAGTCCAGAGAACCCCAGAGATGTGGTATTACCTGGAGCCCCTAAAATTCTATCCGGTGTATTGGGTGTAGATAATGATGCCAGTGGTAGAGCAAGGCGTGCTAAATTTGCTGAGTGGATGGTGGATGAAAAAAATCCCTTAACTGCCAGAGTAATGGCTAACCGGATTTGGCAACATGTTTTTGGTACTGGATTGGTCGTAACAGGTGGTGATTTTGGCAGAGCTGGCGCACCTCCCAGTCATCCTGAGCTTCTTGACTGGATTGCTGCTGAATTTTCTACACCATCCCGCCCCGATGGTACTCCATGGTCGATGAAGGAATTGATTCGATTATTTGTTTTGTCAGATGCTTTTAAAAGATCGAACTTACCTTCTGAGATTGGACTGCAAAAAGATGCGACCAGTTCTTTGCTTTGGCGGTTTCCTCCCAGACGGGTCGAGGCCGAAGTGATTCGCGATGGTATCCTACTTGCTTCAGGGAAACTGAACCGTGAAATGGGCGGACGAAGTTATCGGATTCACAATGTAAAGAAGACTTACGCTCAATGGGAAGTGACTGACAATTTTGGCGCTGAAACCTTCCGTAGAATGATTTACCAGGAAAGAATGCGTCGGGTGGATGACCAGATATTTACTGCTTTTGATTTTCCAGACTGTGGTCAAGTCCGAGCCAAAAGACCGGTATCCACAACTCCACTGCAAGCCCTCAACCTCATGAATAGTCCTTTTGTTGTTACTCAATCAAAGTATCTTGCAGATAGGGCAATGAGTGATTCAGAAAACGGAGACCTTCCTGCTGCTGTACGAAGATGTTTTGAACTTTTGCTTTCCCGCCAACCTGACAGGCAGGAATTCTCAGCGGCATTGGAAGTCTCCTCTATGCAAGGTTTGGAAATTGTTTGCCGAGCTCTTATAAATTCTAACGAATTCGCTTACATTCCTTGATTTACACTATGAGCTATCAAGAAGAGAACATATCACCTATAGGACGGTCCTTACTGAGTCGTAGGTCCTTCATGAAACAATCTGGCTTTTCTTTAGGGGCATTAGGGTTGGCCCAGTTGCTTTCCTCAGACGGATTGCTTGGAGCGTCGGATCCTCAGAGTTTTACTGGTAAAAGCCCGATTCGTCCTAACATTGATTCAGATAATCCATATGCGACAAGAGATGCCCATTTTGAATCACCTGCAAAACAAGTATTAGTCATTTATTGTCCCGGTGCAGTTAGTCATGTGGACACTTTTGATTACAAACCTGACTTGGCAAAATACCATGGGCAAAAACCTCCCGGTCTTCCTGCCGTTACATTTGAAGGACCGACGGGGAATATCGCCAAGCCCTTTTGGGATTTTAAACCACATGGTCAGTCAGGGAAAATGGTGTCTGATTTGGTACCCAACCTAGGAGCGATGTCCGATGACTTTTGTTTCTTGCATGCTCTTAATACTCAAACTAGTGCCCATCCCCAGGGAGAAAATTTTCTTAACACCGGATTCACCATGGAGGGCTTTCCCTCATTTGGTTCATGGGTGACCTATGCGTTGGGTTCTGAAAATGAAAACCTTCCGGCCTTCGTGGCTATTAATGATCCTCGCGGGCTTGCTCGTTCTGGAAAAAACAATTTTGGTAGTGCTTTTCTTCCGGCCGCATTTCAAGGTACAGATTTTAGTGCCAAGCAACCTCCTGCAAATTTAAAGAGGCCCGCCTCTTATTCCAAGGAAGATGACAAAACAACCATAGGTCTGCTACAAAAACTCAACGGTAAACATTTGGAAAAATATCCTGGAGATGCCAATTTAGCCGCTCGGATTGCAAGCTATGAATTAGCAGGTAAGATGCAGACATCCATACCTGAAGTTATGGATTTATCTAACGAACCACAGTCGGTTAAAAAACTTTACGGTTTAGAATCTGGTTCTGAATTAAAAAAAGAATATGCTAAAAATTGCGTTCTTGCACGTCGCCTGATTGAGAAGGGTGTCCGAGTAGTCCAACTTTTCAATGGGAGTGATTCATCGGGGGGGAATGGAATTAGTAACTGGGATTCTCACAGTAACATTCACAAGACACATGCTATGCAAGCTGAGATTATGGATCAACCAACTGCTGCTTTGATTAAGGACCTTAAAAGCCGTGGTTTGCTAGAAAGTACGCTCATAGTTTGGTGCACAGAATTTGGAAGAATGCCATTTCTTCAAGGAAACGGAACAGGTCGCGATCACAACCCTGATGCTTTTACCTGTTTTCTTGCCGGTGCAGGTGTTAAACAAGGCCACAGTTATGGAGAGAGTGATAATTTTGGTTTCAAGAGCGTCGAGGGGAAATCCTCAG
>JABGUO010000114.1 GCA_018646565.1 Opitutia bacterium
GCGATGTAACCCGAGGACCTCGGGTTATTAACGGAAATGTTAAAAAGTCAATGAAGTCTATTCTTAAGGAAATCCAGTCTGGTAAATTTGCGAAGGAATGGGTGAAGGAATACGAGGCTGGACTCCCCAAATACAATAAACTTCTAGAGGACGGTGAAAAACATCCTATCGAAGAAACTGGGAAGCATCTGCGTAACTTAATGTCTTGGATTCCAAAAAAGAACATTAAAGGAGCACAGGCTTCTTATTCCTAATATTCGATCCCGACTTTGCTTAGGCATGATTAGATCTTGCCCTAGCACCTAATGCGGCATCACTTCTATGTCTGCCTCAACTAATAAGCTTGTTTTAGCGACAAGGAAAAGTCCTCTTGCCCTAAAGCAGGCCAATTGGGTGGCTCAATTAGTAGAGTCTGTTATGGGTTTCAATGTGGAACTTTCACCGATGTCTACCACGGGCGATCAGCAAGCTGATTGGTCGTTACAGGAGAAGGGTGGAAAGGGCTTATTTACAAAAGAATTAGAGGTTGCTTTACGGGAAGGTCGAGCCGATCTAGCCGTACACAGTGCGAAAGATTTACCGACGGAAAACCCAGATGGTTTAGTCTTGTCTGCATTTCCTGTACGTGAAGATCCCCGTGATGTCCTAGTTTTAAATGAGCAGGTAAAAGATCCCCAAATATTAGCTTCTGGAAGTCCTCGAAGAAGGGCGCAACTCCAAAAGCGATTTCCTCAAGTCAGTTGGAAGGAACTTCGCGGAAATGTGGAAACCCGTTTGCGTAAAATAGCAGTTCAACGGGAGGCAGATGGAACAATTTTGGCAGCAGCAGGCCTTTCTCGATTGGGAATTAAAGAGTACCCGGGGTTGACCTTTAACAAATTGCCTATTGACGAGATGGTCCCTTCTCCCGGGCAGGCAGCAATCGCGATTCAAGTCCGCTCCAACGAATTAGACAAATTCTCAGTTCTTGATCATGAGGAGACTAGTCGAGCTGTTTTGCTTGAACGAGCTATTTTAGATCGTCTTGGAGGGGGTTGCCAAGTCGCACTTGGTGTTCATTTGGCAGGGGATCAATTACATTTCTTCCATGAAGATTGTGGCATTCGCATTCTCGATATTCAGAATGACACGATTGAAATGATCATGGACAAAATTTTATCATGGCTGAAATAGAAAAAGAAAATGTAGGAACTGTGTTCTTGGTGGGTGCGGGGCCTGGAGATGTAGGTTTAATTACGCAAAAAGCGATTGAATTGATAAGTACTTGTGATGTGCTAGTATTTGACCACCTTGCTAATGCAGAATTACGCAAACGAGCGAAAAGTGACTGCGAACATATCGATGTAGGGAAAAGTCCTGGACGACATACGGTTGTCCAAGAAGAAATCGGTAAAATTTTAGTCAACCGAGCAACAGCAGGGAAGAGGGTAGTTCGTTTAAAAGGAGGGGATCCTTTTGTTTTTGGCCGATGTGCAGAAGAAATGATTGTGTTGGACCAGTCTGACATACCGTATGAAATTGTACCGGGTGTTACTGCTGCACTGGCTTGTGCGGCTTACGCAGGAATTCCTTTATCTCACCGAGAATATGGTTCTTCGATTTCGTTCTTAACTGGCCATGAAGATGTGGAAAAGGAATCTCTCCGGGTTGATTTCGCTAAATTTGCTGATGTGGGAGGCACACTTTGTATTTATATGGGAATGGGTACGCTGAATGAAATAACGAAAAAATTATTGAAGGGTGGGCTTGCTCCAGATAAACCCGCAGCAATCGTAAGCCAAGGTACTTTACCAACTCAAAGAAAAATAATCAGTACTTTAGGGAATTTAGTAAAGGACGCGACGCGAGAGGACTTAAAGGCACCGGCAATTATTTTTATTGGGAATTCAGTTGGGCTGAGTGGCGAAAAAAATTGGTTTGAAAATAGACCACTATTTGGAATCCGAATTGTTGTGACAAGACCGGTTAACCAGACGAGTCGTTTAAAGCTACTACTCGAAAAAAAAGGGGCTGAAGTTTTGGAGCTTCCATTAATTAAGATATTACCCCAGGAGGATCGAAATTTAATTGCAGAAACTTTTACCGGAATCGCAACTTATGGATGGGTTATTTTTACTAGTGCCAATGGTGCAAAAGAGTTTTTCAAATTATTTTTCAAAGCGTTTGGTGATATTAGAAGCTTTGGTCCAATGAGAATTGCCTGTGTAGGCGAGGCTACTGCCGAGGTAGTACGAAAGTTTAATTTGGAAGTGGAGTTAATTCCAAAACGATCCACTGCGGAAGATCTGGCCCAAGAATTGGTGGCTACTAATTCTTTGGATAGTGCAAATGTATTGGTCATAGCAGGGAACCGTAATCGGGAAGTCTTGGTGGGCTTGCTTGAGTCGATCGGTCATGCAATTGTAGACACTTTACCTA
Organism: Opitutia bacterium; assembly: GCA_018646565.1. Taxonomy (GTDB): domain Bacteria; phylum Verrucomicrobiota; class Verrucomicrobiia; order Opitutales; family Seribacteraceae; genus Seribacter. Next base: position 2,419 of record JABGUO010000114.1, read on the forward strand.
TTTATCAAACTGATTTTGCGGATGTGCTTGCTGCACCCGATCGTTCTGATTTTATTGAGAAAGGTGCTGATGCTATAGTTTTTGCTAGTTCTTCGGCCGCACTTTCTTACATCGAGCAAGAAGATGACTTGGTGCTTTCAAAGGAAGCAAAAAAACCCATTTATTGTAGCTTTGGTAGGCAAACGTCTGAAACTCTTCAGGAGAACGAACTTACCGTTGGAATTGAATCTGCTGATTCAACTCTAGAATCAATGGTCGAATCATTGGTGAATTATTTCAAAAAATAACTGTGAACAAAGCGGGCTCTATATCAGTCAAGGTTTGCGGAATTACTGAAGCAAAAGACGCACGGTTCGCATTGGAACTGGGAGCGGATAAACTGGGATTTATTACTTACGAGAAGTCACCAAGAAAGATAGATTTTGAAAAAATTGAAAATATAAAATCAGAACTTTCTTTAGATGGAGAAAAAATGGTGGCGGTTGAAGTTGAGCCAACGATTGAACACCTAAAGAAAATAATGGACCAAGGCTTTGGTGTTTTTCAACTTCATTTTTCCTACGACTTATCCAGGGACTTGATTGGGCAATGGAGCCAATTAGTTGGAGCAGAAAACCTTTGGTTAGCACCAAGATTGCCCAAGGGTATAAGTTTTCCAGAAGATCTGTTCTCCTACTCGAAAACTTTTCTAATAGATGCTTATTCTGAGAGTAAATTTGGAGGAACAGGAGAACGATCAGATTGGGAGAGTTTTTCTGCTTTGCAACACTCATTCTCCACAAAGAAATGGATTCTTGCCGGTGGACTTTCACAAGATAACATACATCTTGCAATAAAAAGCACTAACGCCGAAATTGTAGATGTTAACAGTGGGGTTGAGCGATCCCCTGGTGTTAAAGACCATGGGAAATTAAAAAAATTCTTTTCAGAAATTTCTTAATTTAAGATACTTACTGTTTGCTTGTTGAAATAAACATAATATAAAAATTATTTACTGTATAACCTCAAATTTTAAAATATGACTATCGTTGGAAAAAAATTTCCTAATTTATCAGTTAATGCAATGAATGAAATGGGCGATACATTTTCGCTCAACATCTTAGACCTGGCAGCAAGTCAGAAGAAGAAAGTTCTTCTTTTTTGGTATCCCAAAGATTTTACTTTTGTCTGTCCTACTGAATTGCATGCTTTTCAAGAATCTCTTCCTGAGTTTGATAAGAGAAATACGATTGTAGTAGGAGCTTCATGTGATACGGCTGAAGTTCATTTTGCTTGGTTAAGTACACCTAAAGATAATGGCGGTATCGAAGGAGTGACCTATTCATTGCTTGCAGACAGTAATCGTAATTTAGCCAACACTTTAGGAATCTTGGATGAAACTAATGAAAGAGTTGATGACGAAACAGGGATAGTCTTGGTTGACGGGGACAGCGTGACTTACCGAGCAACATATCTTATCGATGAAGATGGGTTAGTATTTCACGAAGGTATCAATCACATGCCTATTGGACGAAATGTGAACGAATACATCCGTCTGATCGATGCCTATTCTCATGTTCAGGAAAAAGGTGAAGTTTGCCCCGCTAATTGGGAAGAAGGCAAGGATGCAATGAACGCAAACAGAGAAGGGGTATCATCTTACCTAAGTTCTCACTAGAATTGTGCTAGAGGAATTAACCGAAGATAATCTTGCTGACTTAATCAGCCAAAACCAAAAGGTTCTCGTTCAATTTTCTGCTGGGTGGTGTGGTAATTGCCGGATCATGAAGCCTAAGTTTAAGAAGAAGTCATCTGAAAATAATGATATTCCATTCGTTTTGGTAGATTCCGAAAAGTTTCCTAATTCAAGAAAATTAGCTGATGTTTCAAATTTACCGACTTTTGCCGTTTTCAAAAATGGCGAATGTGTAAATCAACTTCAGACAAATAAGTCAGAATTATTACTTTCTTTTATTGATGAAGCTACCTCTGATTAAACACATAGGAAAATTCATCGAAGAAAATGATGAAGATTATATTCTTGAAACAATTGAAGTCGTAGAACACATCACTGAGTTCGAGGGTTTAAAAGA
>JABGUO010000115.1 GCA_018646565.1 Opitutia bacterium
ACACCCGAACAAATTGAAGAGGCTATTACTCCTGCAACCAAATTATTAATTCTAAATAGCCCATCTAATCCAACTGGTTGTTTGTATGATCGATCGGAAATGGAAGCGATTCTTGATCTGGCCATTCGCAAGGACATATTGGTCATGTCTGATGAGATTTATGAGTATTTACTTTATGATGGTTCAGTTCACCATCGCCCTGCATCTTTTTCTGATGAAGCCCGGGATCGTGTAATTACAGTCTCAGGATTCAGTAAGACCTTTTCCATGACCGGTTGGAGACTTGGTACTTTGGTGGCCAACCCTACCATAGCCAAGGCTGTGGCCAACCTACAGAGCCAAACTTCTTCCAATGCAACTACCTTTGCTCAATACGGAGCCTTAGCGGCAGTACAAAACTGGGATCAATCGATGCAGGCTGTCCATGATATGCTTGTACATTTTGACCGCCGCCGGCTTCTCTTGCTCGATGGATTGAATGCCATTCCAGGTATTGAATGCTTACGATCACAGGGAGCTTTTTATTTATTCCCTAAGGTATCTTCTTTTGGTTTATCCTCGGAAGAGTTCTCAGCTCGCTTATTGGAGCAGGAAAATGTGGCGGTCGTATCGGGGCACGCCTTTGGGGCCGATGGTTACATCCGCCTGAGTTATGCAACTTCTGACGAAATCATCGAGAAGGGCTTGGACAGATTAAAGTCCTTTTGCCAATCTTTGGCTTGAAGATGTACTGGGCAGGATAACCTGCCTGTGGCCAATCATTATCGAATAAATTCGGTCAAAGAGAGGTTTTTTCCCCAGACTGTTCACTAAGGAAACGTACCAAGCCATAAGCTAGTACCACTGCCATTGGTCCAATTACAAATCCTTGTGGCCCGTAGGCTAATATGCCTCCGATAATTCCTAGGAATAGCATAAAACTTAACCAGGCACCCTGTGCGTGTAATCTTTTGCCCATGCCCGCTCGAGCACGGCTGATTAGGTAATTGATCAAAATACAAAGACCTGCCACTACCATGGCTGTCATGGGTTCACCACGAGTCCAAATGATCGAAGAAACGGGTAACCAAACCATAGCACTCCCGACAACTGGTACCAGACCAACAAATGCTCCTATTAAAAAAATCGGGAGAAATACAAAGCCTCCAACAAAGTGAGCCACCATTCCCATGGAAATTCCACGAATCAATGAGGTGAGCACAGTATCGTTGAGCAATCGAAGCGTGATCATTCGGTGAAGCTGAAACCAGGATGAAGTTTCTTCGCTGCTAAATCCCCCTGCTTTGAGAGTGTTTCTAACAAAAGTACTTCCGTGTGCATAGAGGAAGGAAAGGGCGATTAAAGCAAGGGCAAGTTCGGCAACAAATCCCCTGGTACCCTTAAAAAGGAATTCAATAAAAGTTCCTGAGAATTCTCGGGTGTCTCCAACCAAGTTGGCTACAAATTCAAGTGCTTTGGTTTCGTCAATGGGCAGACGCGGGAAGATGGTTTGGATTTGCTGGATTTGTTCGGATACTCCGCGCAATAGGGTATTCTTTGCCGATTCTTCTCCCAAGGCCAAAGACCATACCATATCGATTAAGCCCTGCTTTTCTCCGGATGCATCCCAAAGTAAGAGAAATAAAGGAGATAATAGAACAAGAAGAAGAGATAGGGTGGAAAGCACAGCGCAAAGCTCAGACAGTCGCTGATCTTGCATCGAGGGAAATATTCTTTTTGCCAATCGTTTGATTGGTACGAAAAAGATGGGAAAGGTCAGGGTAGAAAGAGATACCGCAAAAAGGATGAATTCAAATAACGGTTCAAAAGTTCCATAGAGGGGGACCAGGAGGATGAGTAGGGCGATTATGAGTAAGGCCCTCCTTTTCCATAGATGCCAAAAGGCATTTCTTTTGGTGCTCAGCAAGTCGGGTTCGTTTTCCTTTGAATTAATTTCATCTGCCAGATCCTCTTGCATCTTTAATCTTATGCGAATTGAGCGAGGTGTTTGGCAAGGAATTTCCCGGTGGGTGTCTTTTTCTTTGCAAGTAGTTCGGGGGTTCCTTCAAAAATCAATTTGCCACCTGCTTTGCCCCCGCCTGGCCCGATTTCAATTACATGGTCGGCCAGTCGAACGACGTCCAAATTGTGCTCGATTACAACAAGAGTATTTCCGCCATCTCTTAACTTAAAGAGTAAGTCGAGTAGGCGCTGAATGTCTGCCCAGTGCAGACCGGTGGTTGGTTCGTCCAGAAGATAAAGGGTCCGGCCGCTTTGTTTGCGGCTAAGCTCCAAGGAAAGTTTTAATCGTTGGGCCTCCCCACCAGACAATGTATTGGCAGCCTGCCCGAGTTTTAAATAGCCCAGTCCCACAGCGTCCAAGGTCTCCAGCTTATTAATAATATTAGGGTGTTTTGAAAATAATTCTTTCGCTTCAGAAACCGTCAATTCAAGAACCTCGGAAACATTTCTCCCTCGGTAGCGCACTTCTAATGTTTCCCGATTATAGCGTTTACCGTGACAACTTTCGCATTCCACATAAACATCGGCCAGGAATTGCATGTCCAGTTTGACCAACCCATCCCCCTTACATCTTTCACAACGTCCACCTGGTATATTAAAGCTAAAACGCCCAGGCCCATACCCCCGAATTTTACTCAGAGAACATTTGGAAAAGAGACTGCGCAACTGATCAAACAATTTAACATAGGTCGCTGGATTTGACCTCGGGCTCTTTCCGATAGGGGATTGGTCAATTCTAACAGCCTGATCAAAATTTTCAATTCCTTCAATCCCTCCATGTGCTCCAGGTAATTGTTTTGACCGGTGAAGTTCGTGAGCAGCGGATTTCGCCAAAACTTCATTAACCAGAGAACTCTTTCCGGAGCCAGACACCCCACAAACAACCGTTAACAGACCAACCGGAAAGGAGGCATCAATTTTTTGCAGGTTATTTGCCCGTGCCTGCTTTACCAAAACACAAGCTTTACCAGGTTTCTTTGCTTTCCCATTCCGTTCGATTTTTTCTTCACCACAAAGAAAGGAACCACTCCTACTTTTCTTAGATTTAATACAGGCCTTTAAATCTCCTTCAAAAATTAAATTTCCACCTTCAGTACCGGGACCAGGTCCCACTTCGATCAAATGATCGCAAGCCCTCAAGGTTTCTGCATCGTGCTCCACCACGATCACCGTATTTCCACGGTCTCTCAAGCCTAGCAATACATTGATTAATCGATCATGGTCGGCAGGGTGCAGGCCCACACTTGGTTCGTCCAAGGCATAGATCACTCCCACCAGGCCCATGCCCAACTGGGTAGCTAGTCGGGCACGTTGGGCCTCTCCACCACTTAAACTTCGATAAGGCCGATCCAACCCTAAGTAGCCCAGGCCAACTTCATTAATAAAACCGAGGCGTTGTTCAAGACCGTACAAGGCATCTTCGACTTGTAAACAGTTCTCATCCTTTCGAGCTTTTTTTCGGATAAATTCCCAAGCTTGTGCAGTGGGCCAGGAAAAAAAATCTTCTAATGAACACCCAGCCAGAAGAACAGATCGTGAATAGGAGGAAAGTCGACTACCTTTGCAAGGTTCGCAAATTGTTCCGTATTGGTAGGTAACTAACTTAGCTCGCAGATTGTCACTGGTGGTAGAACGCATAGTTTCTTGGAGATCTTGAAATACTCCGGGGAACGGTTGCATCTTTGCTTTTTTACCACGTCCAAATTCCAGTTTAATTTCAAATTTTTGATCCTTATCGCCATCCAGTAAAAAACTTTGCTCCTTTATTGATAATTTATTCCATGGCTTTTTTAAGTCCAAACCCATTTGTTCGGACAATGCCTTTAGCAAATTTTTTCGCAAAGTGATCATCTTGCGGGAACCCAGTCGCCAAGGCTTAATCGCACCTTTACTTAAAGAAATTGTCGGATCCGGGATAATTAAATCCTCTCTAAAGCGAAGAACTTCTCCCAGTCCTCCACAATTCGAACAGGCGCCGTCAGGATGATTCCATGAAAAAAGTTTTGGGGTAGGGGTGGGGTAGGTCGATCCACACACATTACAGGCAAATCCTTCTGAGAGTGGCACTTCTTCCATCTCTCCATCCGCTTGCTCGATTAAAGCCACAGCTCGTTCCTCTCCCTCCTCAAATGCTAGTTCAAGAGAATCTGCGAGGCGGCTTCGGGAATCCTCCTTTATGGCCAAGCGATCGATTACCAAATCTACAGATATTTCTTTTCCTCTGGTACCTGAGGGGATTAAATCATGATCATCAAGTCGCTTAATTTTTCCATTAATACGCAATCTTTGGAAGCCTCGCCTTTCTAGCCCCTCCGCTTCTTCGCGGAGTACTGAGGCCTTGGCATACATCCACGGGGCTAACAAGATTAACCTTTTACCCATGCCTTTTTGCATGAGTTCCTCCACGCACAAATCTAGTGATCTTCGAGTTACGGGAGATCCGTCTTTTGGGCAATGGGGTGTACCTGCAGTTGCCCATAGCAAACGGGCGTAGTCTGCAATCTCGGTTGCCGTTGCTACAGTACTGCGAGGCCCTGCGGACCTCGCAGATATTTGCTCAATTGAAAGCACAGGGGATAGACCTTCAACAAAATCAACATCCGGTCTGGCGACCTTTTCTAAAGCTTGTCTCGCTTTGGTTGATAAACTCTCAACATATTTACGGTGTCCTTCCGCAGCTAAAACATCAAAAACTAAAGACGATTTCCCTGATCCACTTACACCCGTCACCCCCACCAATTTACCTCGTGGAAAAGATACCGTAACCTCACGCAAATTATTTTCCCTGGCACCTTTGACGAAAATATTTTTCGCATGAAAGGGGGATGTCTTTGGGGATGGGGTCATATAGTCGTGATCCTCATAATGTTGCGGGTATGCAATTTGGACAAGCCGGATTCAAATAAGTTGATTGCGAAAAGTAGTCTTCTGCTTAAATAAAACTGCATGAGTAAACCAATATTGTATGTTAAACAAGGCTGCCCATGGTGTATCGATGCCCTCGAATATTTTTCAAAAGTCGGGTTGGAAGTCGAACTGGTTGATGTTCGGTCTGATCCTTCGCACATGTCAGAACTTGAAACCTTAAGCGGGCAAACCAAGACACCCACTCTTAAAAATGGAGATTTTATAGTTGCCGACTTTGATGTTGAGGAGTTCAAAACCGCGCTTAGGGAAAGTCCGCAAGAAGCAAGCAAGCTAGGTATCGTCCTTTAAGTAACCATTATTGGAGAGTTAATTTATCCAAGCGGGTATTGGCAGACTAATCAGCGTCGTAAATCTTAACCCGATCCCACATGTGGGAACAATTTTCTATAAAAGCCAAGTGTAGAGGGTCTTCCTGGTAAACATCATGGGCGGCTAAATCCTTTAGTGCAACGGTTAGACAAAAATCGTAAGAGTCGTCAATGACCGGCCGTTTGGCGGTCGCTGAAGGGCGACCGATAAACATTTGTTCAACAGTAGAAATCTTTTCCAATGAAACAAGTTCATCTTTAAAGTAGGTCAAATCTTCGTCGGAAAGGTCTTTTTTGAGCCAAAAAATTACGGTGTGTATGAGCATATTGATTATTTCTAGAAGTTTTTATATTTCTATGTAAAATCTAAAAATTGACTACAATAAAGTCTTAAAGGGGTACCTGCTCTGAAATGAGCTTTCGATTTGCATGTTATTGCCAAATTTTCTATCAAATACCTTATGCTTACTAAATACTCTACGATTTCGCTCATTGTTTTAATCATGTCTTCCATGGCTTTAGGTCTTAACGCTAAGGAAAGTAAGCAAGCGGCCACTGCGAAGATGGAACTGGTTAAGGTAGCATCATTGAACACGATTGATTCCAACAAGGAATTTCAGCGCAATGTCCAACTTGTTCAGCAACAACGTGCATTGGCAGCCGAACTTTTAAGCAAAATGGATACAGTTCAAGATGAAGTGGTGCATAATAAACTTCAAACTGAACTAGATGGCTTGCAACAAAAGCTTAACGAAAATAACGAGTTGATGTTTAAGACTTATGGATTCTCTCTCAATCGAAACTATGTACTTACGGTTGAGAAATCTCACATCCACATGTGGGTTACCGAAGAAGAATCTAAAAAGATATCAGCAGCTAATAAAAAAGCCAAAAAGTAGTTTCCCTTTCTGTTATTTTCTAAATATCTCATTATTTAGTCCCATTTTTTGGAATCTTTAATTTTTGCCTACATTAAGTGGTTCATTTGGACTAGTTGTCTTTATTTAAGGAATGTAACACATTCGATACAAATTAGTATTTCCTTGCTCAATGTGTTGTCCTCTTCTTCTATAGCGTTTCCCTTGTTTTCTGTTCCATCCAAATCACCCTCTTGATCTCATGAACTACGCACGTTCTGCCGTATTGGTTGCTCTCTTTTCCACCATCTCACTTCTAGTAAGCGGAACGCCCGTTGTATGCACAGACAAACTGAGGCCCAGCTTGGAATCACAACTTTCTCAACACTCCGACCTATCGGCTAAAGAAGGAGCTAAGCATTTAGAAATTTATCTTAGAGAAAACGGGTATCCCTTTGCACAAGCTGTGGTGGGAAATATAGAAGGTAGAAATGTCATTCTTATTAAAGAAGGTAAAGTAGGTAAGGCTACTGTGACTGGTAATAAGCACCTTTCAAAGGATGGAATACTCAAAAACCTCGATTGGGAACCGGGAAATTCATTTGACTACGGAAAATTTCAAAGAAATGCGTCCAAATTAAATCAAAACCGATTCATCGTTGTGGATGCAAAACTTTCACCCAAAAGGTCTAAGGATGGAGAAATCTTAGTTGATGCTGATTTTAAAGTGAAGGATCGTCTTCCTGTCTCGGCAAACCTAGGTC
>JABGUO010000116.1 GCA_018646565.1 Opitutia bacterium
AGAGAAGAGCGAAGATTTGGTGATCGATGATCGATTTAGTTCAAAAGATCGTGATGTAGTCAAAATATTTGCCGATTTTGAAAAACCGATTGCGACCTTTCCCACGATTGAGCAACGCGAAGCAGTTACCCAAAAAAATGGTCGTCTATATCGTAAAGATTTATGGGACGAACCTTTTACCGGTACTGTGATTGAAAATTTCTCCGATGGATCGCTTTCGTTAAAAACCTCTTATTACAGAGGATTACCCCATGGGCAACAAGTCAGGAATTTCTCCGATGGGCAAAGAGCCCTTGAGGCAAACTTTGATCAAGGTGTCCTAGTAGGAGTTAAATCAAGATGGTGGCCCAATGGAGTAACAAGAGAAGAGGCTTATTGGAGTGAAGGGAAGTATATTGGACGTCGTTTGTGGGATCGAACTGGACGATTAATAAAAGAGGAAATTACACCTCAAAGTTAGCTTCTTACTTTTTCACTTTCCTGAATTTTTGATACATACTCGGAAAAGTCTCCGACTCGAATAATGGATAGGTTCTCTATTACCTGTCTTCTTTCAATTGCACGAAGTAATTCGAATGATTCGTCGCTTATGTCGTCTGGCACTACTACTACGAGGTGACGTGACTGGAGTCTGAAATTGGTATCGCTCAGTGTTTGAATTAAAGAAATTTCGTCACTTTTTTCCCAAGTATTTCTAATTTCAACTCCAAGTGATAAGGAAGGAATCCACAAATCTGTTTCGCCGACTGAGTATCTCTTTCTTACCTCTAATTTAAGGGCCGATAACTTGTATTCGCAAATATGAATCAGATCCATAATCGAAGCAGAATTACTTAATAATGATTCTTTTTCTTTTAGCACAAGCGATGAAAGGTAGGCGATCAAGTCGCCATGATGAAGCATCTGCATTCTTTCTCTCGCAAAACTCCGCAAGTGAGGATCTGGAAAGAGAGTGTCCAAAGAGAGTGTCTCGTTTTTATTTTGTGCTGGATTGAATGTTTTGTTTTCAATTTTTAAAATAGCAGGTTCAAGGTCTTCTGGAAAAGGAATTGTGTGGACGCGAAGATCGTAACTCGCTTGGTTTCTTGACATTTCACTCAGCTTCTCTCGAAGCCATATACCAAGGTAGAAAACATTTTTATTATTTTCATATCCAACTTCTCTGTATCCTTTTACTTTTTCCCTGAATGCAAATACGCCCTTATCATAGTACTCGTATGGTCCATCCAATTTATTTACCGATGCGGCAACTTCTTCAATTAAGTCTCGATCATCTTTCCAGTCTCTTCTCCTTCTGTGGTAAACTGGGGTTCCAATCGTGGATGCTCTCGGTCTGTCAAATCTAGGCATTTTTAGAGAATAAGATAATTTAAGAACACTTTCAATCTATATTATGTCACGAATTTTAAAGGTTTCATATTGTTGCATTGAATGGGGAACAGTGTTTGAATTCACCTCCTTATGAGAATCATAAAAGTTGAATTTTTCTTTAGTTTTTTTTTATTACTGCTGATTTCTTTAACTGATTCTTTTGGAGAATTAAACAAATCGCAAGTTTCCCTGTCCGGAAACGATGCCAATAGCACGCAGTTAAAGCAAGAGGTTATTAGAGTCATTAAACCTGGAGTATTTGACTACCAATCACAGGATTTTATGGTCCGGATGAGAGTATGGGGAGTTGAGTTTCCTAAGCGGGAACAACCTGGGTACAATGAGGCTCTCACATTTAGTGAACAAAAACTTTTATCTGCTTCCCCTAAAATTCAAATAAGGCAAGAATTTGATTTGCAAAATTTGAAAGTGGTGGAAGTTACCATCATGAATGGACAGATGAATTTTAGTAGAGAGGCTATTTCGCTTGGAATTGGCTGGCATTCAGAAAAAGAATCGAACCGTTACGGTCCTTTTGTAATCGCTCAGCTAAAAGCGAAAAGATTAAATTTAGGAATTTGGGCTAATAATTTTAACTACAAGCAAATTCAATCTCCTTCTTCCTTGCCCACACCTCGGCTTCCTGGAATGTACAATAGCCAAAGATCTTTCGTGCCATCACTTAGTTTTTGGGTGACTACTTTTGGTAAAATTCACCGACCAGGGTGTTCATTTTACCAAAGAGGGCGGGGGAATTTGACCTCAAAACCACAAGGACTTGATTGTCGAATATGTGGCGGTCGGAACTCGAAGTAATCAAACTTTTTTCAAAAAAATGTATTTTTTTAAAGCGTAGTATTGTAGAATTCGTAAAGACTTATATACAAACCTTATGTATTTACCAAATATCAACGAATTCCCAAAGTTTTCTTTAAAGCGTCTTCTCAGTACATGTTTTGGCAATAATGATTCTGGAGGGAAACAAATATGCATATTAATTGATCTCCCTGACCTTGCTTTGATGCACGGGCACAAATTTTTGGATTCTAGCGAGTTTTCTGTTCAGAAGTATGCACACGATGTCTTTCTGCAAGATTTAAAAAACGGAGTATCACAGGATCTCAATTATTCGGGCAATGACATTTTTGCATTCAAAACTACTGGCGGTAGCAACCTTGATCCGGAGGATGCAGCAACTAACATCAATGGTGATTCTCTTTCTTTGGAAAATGATATTTATCCAAAATATGATATTATACTTGCGATTACTGACTACT
>JABGUO010000117.1 GCA_018646565.1 Opitutia bacterium
ATCGAGTAATGGACTGGTGGGCACGGCGAGTATATTTCGTGTGCCGTAGGAAAACAATTCCAAGCCGGATCCATCAGGTCGAAAGCGGTAGACCCCACCTCCGCGGTTCTGCAATTTCCTCCCATCGGATCCGATTGCTTCGATGAAACCAAAGTCCCCACCTGCCACATAAATCCAACCATCCACGCCCAAATCCAATCCATTAGTGGTATGATCAGCAGGCCGATCCTTGAATCCGAACGCGATATTGGAAACCAAACGCTTACTGTCCTCAGCAACGCCGTCTCCGTCCCGATCAAAGAAAACCGACACATGAGGCGGGTGCAAAAGATAGAGACGGTCATGATCCCAAATCAAGCCCCGTGGTGAATCAATCGAAGCAATAAACTCCGTCACCTCGTCGGCACGGCCATCTCCGTCCTTATCTCTGAGTCTGAGGACCCTTCCGCGATCGGCATCGCGGCCCAGGGAACCACATCCGTCACTCGAAACATAAAGGTCACCACCTGGGGATGCCGCCACATAAACCGGATAGTTTGCGGTTTGCCAGGGTGCAAAAAGAGTGGCCTCGAAGCCATCGGGTACACTCACCCCACCCTTCTTGAGAATGGCTGCTTCTTCAGCAGAGCTAAGTTTTACTATCGTGGGCTTACTATTTCCACTTTTGGCGAGCACAGCATCTTTTGAGGAAGGGCTACCAATGAGTCCAGTTCCCAAGAGACAAAACAGGAGAAAATTGAGGTAAGTATTTTTGATCATTTTCTAAAATAGTAAAAGTTCACTGACAAAGAATGATTTGTAAAAATGTTACTCTCCAGAAAAAGAGTAAGGATGAGGGTAAGGTGCGTTGGATCTACTTCTGTGTAGCCCAAGTAATTCCATTGGCCACCATGTCGAGGAACTCTTTGGTTGATACAGTCTCATTATGATGCCCCATAGTGGTCGCATAAAGTTTGAATCCATCTTTTTCTTTAACCCACGCCAAGGCTTGTGGTTCAGCAGGCTTATGCTGCTCTCCATTGTCCCCGTAAGCCAATACCGTTGTTCCCTCCAAAACAGAAGGTACCATATAAAGTTCCCCTTTTGGCGTTCTCCACTTACTGGGTAATCCTTTGACTACAGGATGCTTAGTCTGGTCTTCTGCAATGGTAACATCATAAGGAACATGAGGGCCGTGCCCGGAAGAGACCACTCCGAGCATTTTGTTCCAACTTTTTTCTTCAGGTTTTTGATCTCTGAGGAAAAGATGAAAGGTATGCATGGCACAATGCATGGCGATGGCAGGCACGCCCCCTTTGTGAACTTCTACAATCTTGTCAATGAACTCACTATCATCCTCTCTCGCAAAGCAGAAATTATAAAATATAAAATCATATCCTTTTGCCCAATCATCGGTTCCTAAAAGACCCTTCATTCGACGAGGGTCCATTTCAAATAGAACATCCCATTCCACCGATATCCGTTTACTGATCTCTAGAGTAATTATATTCTTTTGGGTCGCATAATCGTGATGCCCACCACCCGTTACAAGAAGTCCCTTTAATTTTTTCTTTTCTTCAGAATAGGAAAAGAAGGGAAGCGATAAGGAAAAAAACAGGAGCAGGGAGATTTTCATAGATTATATCAACAGTTTAACAGGGAGGAGGAATGAGGATATACTAGTCGTTGATGGCTACAATCCAAATATTACGAAAACGAACGGGGTTTCCATGATACTGCATTTTTAAAGGACCTTTGTCCGCATGCTTTTTGTATTCCGAAATCGAGTGAGGCCCACGCCAGCCTGTTGCCCCACTTAATTCAAGGTTATCATGGATGATATGACCATTGTGAACCACATGGAATTTTGCCTTCCGGGTAACTTCACCCTTGGCATTGAAAGTCGGTCGATTGAAAGTAATATCATATGTTTGCCATTCACCCGGCCCACGGCTTGCATTCACTAAAGGTTTAGCCCGACCATACAGGGCTCCGCACTGACCGTCCGGGTAAGTAATATTGTTGTAGGAGTCAAGTACCTGAACTTCGTACTGCCCCATAAGGAAAACTCCACTATTCCCACGCCCCTGACCGGTTCCTTTGGCCACCCTTGGGGTGGCAAATTCGACATGTAAACGACAGGAGCCAAATTCTTTCTTACTCTGTAAATCGCCGCCCCCACGAACAGATTCCAGAGCCCCTTCCACTAATTTCCACTTGGTCGGACCGCCATTCCTCGCCTGCCAATTTTGGAGAGTCTTTTTCGTTCCATCAAATAAAAC
>JABGUO010000118.1 GCA_018646565.1 Opitutia bacterium
GAAGAAATCGAAAGAGATAAAAATGTGGTGCTTCTGGGAGAAGAAGTCGCTCAGTTTAAGGGCTCATATAAAGTTTCGGAAGGTATGCTAGAAAAATTTGGTGCAGACCGAGTGATAGATACCCCTATTAGTGAAGCTGCATTCTCTGGACTCGCTGTAGGGGCTGCAATGATGGGCATGAGACCCGTTGTAGAATTTATGTTCTTGAGCTTTTGCTATGTTGCATTTGATCAAATATTTAATAACGCAGCAAGTGTGAGATATATGTCGGGAGGACTTATTAATGTTCCAATCGTTTTTAGAGGACCCGCAAATGGTGGAACTAATGTTGGAGCGACACACTCACATACCCCCGAAAATTTTGCTGCAAATACACCGGGACTTAAGGTAATTTGCCCAGCGACTCCAGCCGATGCGAAAGGAATGCTTAAAGCTGCCATTCGAGACAATGACCCAGTTTGTGTTATGGAAAATACCATTCTGTACAACATGAAGGACGAAGTTCCGGATGACCCCGATTTTATTATTCCTCTCGGGAAAGCAAACATCCTCAAAGAGGGTAATGATATGTCCATAATTGCTCACGGAAAAGCAGTTCATACTTCCTTAGAAGTTGCCCAAACACTCGAAGAGAAGCATAATGTTTCCGTGGAAGTTCTGGATTTAAGGTCCATCCGACCCTTGGATGTTGATGCAATAATTAAAACGGTCAAGAAAACAAACCGAGTGTTACTGGTGGAAGAAAACAAACCGTTTTGTGGGGTCGATGCACAGATTGCTTTTCTTATACAAGACCAAGCATTCGATTATTTGGACGCACCCATTAAAAGAGTCTCCGCAATAGATGCCCCTCAGGCATACAGTAAAGCACTTGAAAATGTTCAAATTCCTGCCCATGACCGAATTTTGGCCAAAGCAATGGAACTAATTTAAACTTTAAAACATAAGATGGCTATAATTATAGAAATGCCCAAGTTGAGTGATACCATGTCGGTAGGTACCCTCGTGAAATGGCACAAAAAAGCAGGTGACCTCGTAAAGAATGGCGATATTTTAGCTGAAGTTGAAACAGACAAGGCCACGATGGAGCTAGAAAATTTTGATGATGGAACATTATTAGAAATTTTTGTTGGTGAAGGAGATGAAGTCCCAATTGGAAGTCCGCTTGCCGCAGTTGGAGAACCGGGTGAAGAGGTAAGTGCTCCTGCAAAGCCCAAGGACAAGCCGGTGGAGGAACAGGCGGAGGAAAAAGAAATTCCAGCACAGATCGAGGAAATTACTGCAAGCGATCCTGCTCCGGAAGCACAAGTACAACCCGCACAATCGCAAACCGAAGACACACAGATTACTGGTGATGACTCTGGTAGAATATTAATATCGCCGCTTGCAAAAAAAATGGCGGGCGATCTTAATCTCAATTTAAATGACCTAAAAGGCACCGGACCAAAGGGGAGAATAACCAAAAAAGATATTCTTTCCCATTCTCCTGAAACATCCAAGAAAGAAGACGTCATTGTTCCCGAAAATATTCCCACCCCTCAAACAAAAAAAATCAATTTATCCTCCCCCGGTATTCAAGAAGACCGATTAATTCCGGTTTCTAAGATGAGATCGATTATTGCCCAAAGGCTTCTCGAATCAAAAAATACCATTCCTCATTTCTATCTTCAAAAAGAAATAAATGCCACTCCATTGAAAGAGGCACGAGTTGCATTAAATATTAAACTAGCCAACAGGAACCCCACTGCTCCGTCAAAGCTAACTCTCAATGATATTATTTTAAAAGCATGTGCTGAAACAATTTCACTCGTTCCAGAAGTTAACAGTTCCTGGGAAGAAAAAGAAATCAAACTGCATGGCGGAATTCATCTCGCTTTTGGAGTTGCGGTGGAAGATGGTCTTCTAACTCCAGTTGTTCGGAATGCAGACCAATTAGCTCTAGAGGATTTATCTATCGAGGCAAAATCTCTTATAACAAAAGCCCGTACCAAAAAACTTTCTCCCAATGAAATGACCGGGTCGACTTTTACAGTTACCAATTTAGGTATGTTTGGTATAGATTTTTTTAGTGGTATCATTAACCCACCGAATGCAGCAATTCTCTCAGTTGGTGCAATTGTCAAAAAACCTATTATTGATTCTTTGGGCAATATAAAAGCCGGAGAAACGATGATGCTTGGATTAAGTTGCGATCATCGATTGGTAGATGGTGCGATTGGAGCACAGTTTTTAAAACTTCTTGCTGAGACTCTAGAGAACCCAGCCTCTATGCTCGTGTAAATATTAGGCAATCCGTTTATTTGCATCTTCTACAAGCCATTCTGAAATTTCTTTCATTTGTAAAGAAACTTGTTTCTTAGACTCGAGTAAGTCTAGGGCATTCTTTTCACCGCAGCCAAATAAATAATATTTAATTTTGGGTTCTGTTCCACTAGGTCGGATAGCAATCGTAAAACCGTTTTCCAATTCGAGCATAAGAAAGTTTTCAATAGATAATTCGTCGTCATCCTC
>JABGUO010000119.1 GCA_018646565.1 Opitutia bacterium
ACGTCAATTGGGTCTGTAAGCCTCCTCGATAAACTAATCAAGGTTTTAGACAAAAAAGTTGCCTCTCAAACCGGCTAAAGATATCTTATTATCATGATCAACTCTCCAATTCAAACACTTGCCTTCATCGGAAACTTCGGTGGCGGAGAAATTATTCTCATTTTTCTTATCATACTCCTGTTGTTCGGAGCCAAAAAAGTACCCGAGTTATTCCGTTCATTGGGCAAAGGAGTAACTGAATTCCGCAAAGCCAAAAATGATTGGGAACAGGATATCAGTGAAGTGATGAACCAAGAACCGATCGAGGATCATGACTTCAAAAAGACGGACGATAAGAAATCTGAAACTAGCGACACTGTTTCTCAGGAAGGTGAGAAACATAGTGTCAATTAACTACCGGTATTACTACACTTAGCCACCGGCAAGCACCGGGGTGAATCCGGATTCTTTTAACCATTGGAACACATCATCCCTTCGATCACCCTGAAGTTCCATCACTTTACCGTTCCATGTACCTCCGGTACCAAGGCTCGTCTTCAAGGTCTTTAACATTTTAGTTTTCTTCGCTTCACCAAGATAGGACGGAAAGCCCAAAACTGTTGTTACAGTCTTACCACCACGCCCGCTCTTTTCTCTTCGTATTTCTAATCTTTCCCCCTGACCTAATTTTGATTTAGGCTTACCCAGAACTCTTGGAGCAGTGGATTGGGGTAAAGGAACATCAGGTAAACCTTTTGCTTCTAGAATTGAGAAGGGGGAATTCTCCAAAACTGATTCTGGAGATGTGGTAGCAATTTTCTTCTTCTGTCTCGTGCTCTTACTCATTCTCCACAAGTCCCTTTTTCGGGGACTCCATTATCAAGCCAAATCAAAGCTTTTTCGTAACTGCGATTCTGTAAAAAATGTTTCAACCGGGGATGTAGATCGAACGACGGATTTTCAACAATCTCATCTAGTTTCTTTAAAGCCTTCGCTAAACTTCCCTTGGGAGCATCCTTGGGTTTAGTGATTACAGTTAAACTATTAATAATCTCGTCCATACAATCTTAAAGAATGATCTTTCTAAACATTGCCAAGCTCAAAGCAAAGAACTAGAATAAAAACTTCCTATTATATGAAAAGAATTTGTATCATCGGGGGAGGAATCTCTGGCTTATCCATTGCACTCGAGAAAAAAAAACAGGGGCATCTTATTAAACTACTTGAGTCTGAAAATCGATTGGGTGGAGTAATTCAATCCAAAAAGAGCAAAGGGTTCCTTTTGGATTACAGTGCAAATACTCTTAATATTAGATTAAAGAAAACCCGGGAATTATTAGAAAATTGCGGAGCATGGGATGCGTGTATTGACGCTAATCCAATCGCCAATAAACGAATGATAATTCGTAATGGTAAGGTAATCTCGCTCCCACACAGTCTATCTTCATTTTTCAGCAGTCCATTTCTTTCTTTTCGAGGAAAATTAAGGATGCTTGCCGAACCCTTTATTGCCCGGTCTAAGCTACCGGATGATGAAAGTGTCGCTTCATTCATAGAAAGAAGATTGGGGAAGGAGGCACTTGATTATGCCGCTAATCCATTTCTCGCAGGAATTTATGCCTCTAAACCAGAAAGTTTAAATTTAAAACAGGCGTTTCCAAAATTAGGAGAAATCGAAAAAAAATACCGCTCCCTCTTTTGGGGATTTCGACAGACCAAAAAATCTAAAGCGAGTCCAAACCTTGATAAAGCACGATTGGTCTCATTCCCAACCGGAATGGAAGAACTGATTAGCAAACTAAGCAAGTCGCTCCAAGATCAGATCTTTCTGGAACATTCCGTTCAAAAAATTTCTCCCCATGATAATCAATGGACCGTGACATTCAAAAATCACGAGAATGAAGAATCGGATGAAATTTTTGACGAAGTAATATCAACCATTCCATCCCATAAAATTCATTCCATCGATTGGAGCGAGGTGCGGGGTTTGGATGACATTTCAACGCTTGCTGATGCACAGCACTATCCATTGTCACTCGTTTATCT
>JABGUO010000120.1 GCA_018646565.1 Opitutia bacterium
GGGTATTTCGCCCAATCAAATGTTTCGGTACTCGAAAGTCTTCTAATTTCTTACGCAACCAACGTGCTTTTTCCTCATCTTTGTGAGCATAAGTTAGAAATGCCCGATACTTAAAAGTAGAACTCATATGACAACGAACTACTAAAGCGTAGAAGGAACTAAGATTCCTTCTTTACCAAGTGAGGCTATGATTGAAATCTTGATGAAACTTGATTCCAATCAAGCACATTCCAAAATGCAGCAACATAATCAGGTCGGCGATTCTGATAGTTCAAGTAGTAGGCGTGCTCCCATACATCGAGTCCAATTAGCGGAGTACCTATATCGTCAGCGATACCTTCCATTAGGGGAGAATCTTGATTGGGAGTAGATGTAATCGTTAAAGTTCCGTCTGATTGTTGAATAAGCCAAGCCCAACCAGATCCAAATCGAGTCAGCGAAGCTTTTAAAAAAGTATCTTTCAATGCATCAAAATTACCAAAAGTTGCTGAGATAGCTTCATTCAATGCACCATCTGGTAAACCTCCGCCTTGCGGAGATATACTTTCCCAGAAAAAAGAATGATTAGCATGTCCACCGCCATTGTTCCTAACTGCACCACGAATCGATTCAGGTAAAGAAGAAATATCTGAAATTAGATTATTAATTTCCATTTTTGAGAGATCATCATGACCTTCGAGGACAGCATTTAAGTTATTAATGTAAGTCTGGTGATGCTTCCCGTGATGAATTTCCATTGTCCTTGCATCGATGTGGGGTTCGAGTGCATCAGTTGCAAAATTGAGATTTGGTAATGTAAAAGTCATAATCGTTTTAATTTATGGATTAAATTTATTTGTAAATTAATATTTATATTTGATTTGGATATTAATAAATAATTTTGCGGAAGCAATGATTTTTAAGTGTTAACTTGTCGTTTTAATTGGAAAAATTTTTGAATAAGGCTTTTACATTCTAACTCTAAAGTTCCCTTGAAAACCTTTGGTTTATGATTTGAATGAGGAAGTTCATGCAAAGAAGTGGATCCGCCCAATCCACCCATTTTGGGATCTGTAAATGCGAAATGGACTTCACCCATGCGAGAAATTATTGTTGCACCTGCACACATGGGACACGGTTCTTTAGTGACAAATAACTGACATTCATTTAATCGCCAATCGCCTACGAACTTTGCTGCCTGGGTAATGGCAATCATTTCAGCGTGAGCGCTCGGATCTTTTTGTTGCCGAGTTTGATTGTAAGCAGAAGCAATAATTTCATCTTTGAAAACTATAACAGCACCGATAGGAACCTCATCTGCATTCCACCCATTAATCGATTGATTGTACGCATGCTGCATATAAAAAGATGCGTTTCTTTCTAACTGACTCGGGAAAAGCTTGGTGAATGGACAATTTTGTTCGGTTGGCATTAGGGGGAATTTACAATTTACTAATGTAGTTAAACTAAACCATAATAGAAGGTCGAACTTGACGAAATCCTAAAAGATGGTGTTATGGGACTTTTATATTAAATTTATGTCTGGAGAAGAAGTTGTTGAAGTCGAGGGTAAAATCACCGCAGTTTTACCAAGTACAATGTTTAGAGCTGAACTTGAAAATGGTCATCAAGTTCTCGCTCATATTTCCGGAAAGCTGAGGAAACATTTTATCAAAATTACAGTAGGTGATATTGTTAAAATGGAAATGAGCACGCAGGATTTGCAAAAGGCAAGAATTGTGTATCGTTTAAAGAACGCGGAGGTAAATCGTAATGCGCCGATCCGAAGCTTTGGTCCACGAGGTAAGAGAAGGTAATTCCTTTTTATTTTTTCACTCAAAATAAGATATTATGAATATTATTGAATCAATCGGTCGTACACCCTTGGTGGAACTTACTAAATTAACGAAGGATTGTGGAGCTCGCATATTCCTTAAGTCTGAGTTTTTTAATCCGCTCGCAAGCGTAAAAGATCGAATCGGTGCTGCCATGATTGAGGCTGCTGAAAAAGACGGTTCATTAAAACCAGATAGCGTAGTGATTGAACCCACTTCTGGAAATACAGGCATCGCACTTGCCTTCGTTTGTGCGGCGAAGGGTTACAAATGTATTCTTACAATGCCTGAGACTATGTCTAAAGAAAGAAGACTGCTTCTTCGATTGTTGGGAGCTGATATTGTTCTAACACCAGGACCAAAAGGAATGGGGGGAGCGATTTCTAAGGCGAGTCAATTAATGGAGGAGCACGGAGACAAGGGTTTTATGCCTCAACAATTTAACAATCCTGCGAACCCCGAAGTTCACCGCAAAACAACTGCAGAAGAAATTTGGTCCGGGATGGAAGGCAAGATTGATTGTTTTATTTCTGGAGTGGGAACTGGAGGAACAATTACTGGGGTGTCCGAGGTCATCAAGAAACGCAACCCCGATATGATTTCGGTTGCAGTTGAACCAATTGAAAGTCCTGTAATAACCCAAACAAGAAATGGGGAAGAGGTAAAGCCGGGTCCACACAAAATCCAAGGCATTGGTGCTGGATTTGTTCCCAATAATCTCAATTTGGACATTATCGACGAGGTTGAACTGGTAAGTAGCGATGACGCATTTGAGATGGCCCGTGAGTTAAGTCTAACCGAGGGTGTACTAGGTGGGATTTCAACTGGTGCTACCGTTACAGCAGCACTCAGAATTGCAAAACGACCTGAGATGGCAGGGAAAAATATTGTCGTGGTTGGTGCCAGTTGTGGTGAGCGTTATCTGTCGACTCCACTTGCTGCACAAGCTGCATCTGAGGTTATGGATGCAGTGGCGGAAGAGTAGAATCCAATAGTACTACAATAGAACGGATTTTCAGGGTTTTTTCTCACCTGAAGACCTTATTCTTTTTAGATGAGAGCTTTAGTTAGAAGAGTTCTTTCGGCATCTGTATCCGTGAATAGTAAAACCGTTGGTAAGATTAATCGAGGACTCTTAGTATATTTGGCCGTTCACAAGGATGATGAAGATTCTGATTTGGGATGGATCAGCCAAAAAATTTTGGGAATGAGAGTTTTTGAGGATGATGCGAAAAAAATGAATATTTCACTAGTAGAGAAAGAGTACGAACTATTGGTGATTAGCCAATTTACACTTTTCGGGTCCCTTCGAAAAGGTTTTCGACCTTCCTTTAATAATTCGGCAACTCCAGAGTTTGCGGTCGGTCAATATCGTAAGTTTCTACAAGTATTAAAAGAAAAATTTAAGGGTAGGGTAGCATCCGGAGAATTCGGAGCAGACATGAAAATTCTTTCAATTGACGA
>JABGUO010000121.1 GCA_018646565.1 Opitutia bacterium
AAGATGACGAAGACCTTTTCCATCCCCCGTATCAACTTCCACTTTTAAATAAAGCTTATCATGATTCAGGAATAATTGCGGTTCTAATGAAGTCATTCCCTGACCGCCAAGCAAAACATTATACCGACCATTACGAATCACTACCTTAAGGGTTTCCCCTGGTTGATTACCATTTCGCCAATGAGTTGTACCGTTCCCATCGTGCAGAGAAAATGCGAATTGAGCTTCTCCATAATAATTGACTCCCTGTATATCAATCTTACCTGAATACGGAACCGGGTTTGCAGAAAAGAGCGATTGACTGAGTAACCAAAAAAGTAATGTAAACCAAGATTTAAACTTCATAATATCAACCAAACCATAATTAATTAGTGCAGTCAAGTCACTGAAAACACCCTATCATTGTAGTTTTTGCCCAATAACTAGGTCGCGCAATGGAGTGTGCAGTTTGATCACATTACGCACCTGTCATTGCGAGGAGAGAGCGGAGCGAGGGACGCGGCAATCAATCGTGTCTGGAGCATCGCGTACGACTTACCTACTTCGCTTTCTGACTCTCACTAGATCGCCGCGGACTTCAGTCACCACAATGAGAAGGGTTAGAATCAACCAAGAGACTAATTGAAGGGATAGATTGCTAAATAACCAGGAATAAAGTCGACACTCTTTACTGAGACGCAATCCAATCGATCAGCTTTGTCAGTGCCCTCGCACGGTGACTTATCTTGGCTTTTTCATCCAGAGAAATCTCCGCAAAAGTCAATTCGCTTTCATCCGGTAAAAAGAGTGGATCATAGCCAAAGCCCCCATCCCCCTGTCTTTCCGATAAAAGCTTCCCTTCACAGGCACCGGCAAAAGTCTCCTCGAACCCATCTCCAATCAAGGCAAGTACGCATTGAAACCGACATGTCCGATCGCTCTCCGGAAAATCTTTCATTTCTTGGAGGACTTTCTCGTTATTGGCCTCATCGTTACATTCCATACCTGCATAACGTGCGGAGATAACACCGGGGCGCCCATCCAAGTCATCAATTTCAATTCCACTGTCATCGGCAAGAAACCAGCCTTCGCTAGGCCCAAATTCTCTTAATCCTTGTGCTTTGAGCAGGGCGTTGCTTTCAAAGGTGGAACCGGTTTCCTCAACTTCCGGCATTCCTCCTATCGTATCGGGCCCTTTTACTTTAACGGCTAAACCAGCCTGCTCGAGGGCAGCCTGAAGTTCGTGAAGTTTATGGGCATTGCCCGAGGCCAAGTAGATAGTTTTCATAAAAATCCGTGGGTTAGATAGTCTTCGCCTAAACTTTCTTTTACAGGTTCCTTTATGGGAAAATCATGAAGGTCGGGTCCCGAAAGGGCCTGTTCATGATCGAATACTTTGGGAGAACGGTACTTAAAAAGGTAATCCACATTTCCTGTATTAAGTAAAGATCGGGCAAGTGTGGGTCCACCCTCACAATAAACTGCGTTCATTTCAAATTGATTCAAGGCAGATCTGAGTGCATCAGGCTTGGCTCGTCCAGTCTCGTCCTCAGCCACTTCCACCAACCGAACCCCCAACTCCTTGGCCCGACTCACACGATCTTGCCGAGAAAGCCCGTGACTGGTAGTGAGAATAATTGTGCGATCAGCAAATTGATCGGTATAGATAACCCGGTCTGAAACCAGTGAACCAAGGGTAACCAAGTTAGAATCAACAATAATGCGAAGTGGACACCAGGTCTCAGCAGGAAAGCGGGCGGTGAGAGAAGGATCATCCGAAAGCACTGTACCAGCCCCAACACAGATCGCGGGGAAAAATCGTCGCCAATGCATCATATTGGCCCGGGCCTCCGCTTCAGTTATGCGGCTCGGCACCCCTTGAATTTCCGCAACCATCCCGTTTTTAGTCTCTGCCATTTTGAGGGCAATCAATGGACTATTCTTGAGCATATTGTGATTAAACACAAAATTTAAACGGGTGGCACGATTCTGGTCTTTTTCGGAGGAAAGCTCTACGCTCATCCCCGATTCCCTCAGAATGTCCAGACCGCGACTGGAATGCTTTGGGTTGGGGTCAGAGCATCCCACATATACCTTCTTGATTCCGGAGCGTAAAATTGCATCCGTACAAGGAGGAGTCCTGCCATGGGTCGAGCAGGGTTCCAGGCTTACAAATAAAGCGGCTCCCTCTCGGGGTTTTCGTCCGAGTGTAGAAAATGCAGCAACCTCGGCATGTACTGCCCCCACTTCTTTATGGTAGCCTTCCGCCACAACATCCCCATTTTCAACAATGAGGGCACCCACCATAGGATTCGGATGGGTATTCCCCCAACCAAGCCTTGCTAAATCAAGAACCCGGTCAAAAAGAGAAGCAATTTTACCGGAATCAAGCATGGGTTAATGACAGACCGACCGGGCAATGATCAGAGCCTTCCACTTCGGGAAGAATATAAGCATCGCGGATGGAAGAGGCCAAGCAATCGGATACCACAAAATAGTCAATTCTCCAGCCCACATTTCGGGCGCGTGCACCCGCTCGGTAAGACCACCAGGAATAAGCTCCTGTTTTTTCGGGGTGTAAATGTCTGTAAGTATCGATGAAGCCTTCGGCTAAAAGATTGGAGAACCCCTCCCTTTCTTCATCAGTAAAACCGGCGCTTTTTCGATTGGTTTTTGGATTTGCCAAATCGATTTCTCGATGTGCTACATTAAGGTCACCACATAAAACAACCGGCTTCGATTGCCTCAGCTCGATAAGATAATCTTTAAGATCTGGATCCCAGGAGTCATAGCGGTGAGGTAAGCGGGAAAGGTCACCTTTTGAATTGGGAACATATACATTGACTAAGAAAAAACCTTCAAACTCGAAGGTAATCGTACGCCCTTCACCAATGTGTTTACCATCAGGAAAATCTTCACGAATGGAGAGTGGTTTAGTTTTTGAAAAAATCGCGGTTCCAGAATAACCTTTCTTTTCGGCAAGGTGATAATGCCGAAATGCGTATCCGAAGTCATCATCTGGAATAACTTCCGAATTTAACTTTACTTCCTGGAGGCAAAGTAAGTCGGGATTTTTCTTTGCCACGAACTCATCAAAAGTTTTTTTTCGACAGGCCCGAAGACCATTCACATTCCAAGAAATCATTTCGATTGTTGAATTTTTATTACTCATTAAATTTTAATTTTTGAAAACATAAGATTGGCATTGCTTCAGGAATCTACTACCCATGGTATTCTTTCCGCAATACTTCAAGAAAAAGAAATTAACATGGCTTCTCCAACAGACATTCGTAAAGGTAGGGTAATGAACTATCAAGGTGCCCCCCACCTAGTATTAGAAATGCTGCACCGCACGCAAGGCAGGCAAGCTGGGTTTGTGCAAACAACCCTAAGGAACTTGCAAAGTGGTTCGACCACAACTACCAAGTTTCGATCGACTGATAATGTTGAATTCATGCATACGACTACCAATAAGCTTGAATTTAGTTATAAGGATTCCGACGGGCACCACTTTATGGACCTTGAAAGCTATGAAGATACCGTTCTCCCAAGCGAGGTGATTGGAGAGGATGATAATTTTCTCGTAGAAGGAAACACCTACGATATTTTACTGATCGATGGAAAAGCCCTCAAGTTAGAACTCCCTGCCTCGGTGGAAGCAACTGTGATTGAAGCACCCGATGCACTAAGGGGTGATACTGCGGGAAATGTACTCAAGCCTGTTACCATCTCTTCAGGTCTAACCATTCAAGTACCCTTGTTTATTAAAAAGGACGATGTAATCAAGATTAGTACCAACGACCGTTCTTACCTAGGACGTGTGAACTAAAAAAGATGCCCCTTAAAAAGAGGCATCTTAAAAATTTTACAGTACAAAAATGAAACCTAGGCCACTCGTTCAACAACAAGAGGTGCAGGGTTTGGTCTTTTAGGAGCAAGGCGATAAGCGGCTTTGAAGTACTCCATCGCTACACCTAATCGTTTTTCATCGTTGTAATGAATAATCATTAGAGGTTCGCCCTGCTTCATTTGGGTCCCCACTTTGCAAAGCTCAGCAACACCAGCAGCAGGATCAAACTTCTGACCTTCTCCATGAGCTAAAATTTGAACACCACGGGCAAGTTGACCGGCGTCAATTGTATGAACATAACCACGCTTAGGTGCCGGTAATTTCTTGGTATGCTTGGCCAATGGTAACTTTTCTGGGTTATCAATTACCTTCGAATCACCGCCTTGGTATTCAACAATTTCTTTAAATTTTTCTAAGGCAGTTCCATCTTCAAGATGTTTACGCACAGTCTGCTTGGCAGAAAGAGTCGATCCTGCTACTCCGGCAAGACGTACAATTTCCATACCTAGTTTCATAACTAAGTCCTGTAAGTCTTCTGGTCCTTCCCCTTTAAGTAATTCAATCGCTTCTTTTAATTCTAAAGAAGCACCGACGCAGGAACCAAGTGGTTGATTCACATCGGTTACTAAAGCGACGCATCTTCGTTTTAGAGTTCTACCAACCCGGGTAATAGAGCGTGCAAGTTGTTTCGCGTCGTCCGCAGTCTTAATGAATGAGCCCTTGCCCCACTTCACATCCACCACGACTCCTTCTGCTCCCGCTGCTAACTTACGGCTTAATGTACCTGCAGTAATAAAGGGAATGGATGGTATTGCACCAATTGTCTGGCGTAACTTGTAAAGAATTCCTTCAACCGGAGAAATTTCGTCGTTCCGATCTGCAAATGAACAACCGACTTTTCGAACCTGTGAGGCAAAATCCTCTAAGTCGATTTTGGTATTTATCTTTGGGATCGCGGAAAGTTTTTCGCAATTAGAAGTCAAAAATTCTTCATCATCGCCATTCATTAAGGGCATTGCCACACCTGCTGCAGCGGCTAATGGTCCGAGCACAATGGTGGTTTTATCACCGACACCGCCCGTGGAATACTTTTCGATTTTAGGGCGGGAAACATCCATCATCTCAATCACTTCACCCGAAAGCATCATCTCTTCAGTAAAAAAAGCAGTTTCCTGGGCTGACATGCCCTGGAAATATACTGCCATTACCCAGGCAGCCTGCTGGTACTCGGGCATCTCTTCATCTAAAATTGAATCGACAAGAAAACGAACTTCATCGTCTGTGTATTCCCCACCGTCTCTTTTTTTCTCAATTAAATAAGAGAATGATGGGGTGCTATTTTTGGAACTAATGGCTTTGGGCATGATAATTGTCCTTACGCGATTGGGGGTATGAATAAACGGCAAATTGAATTATATAGTTAATTAGTTCAAATAAGTCGAGCTTTTATTCCAAGTCGTACTTGACCCTTTCTAGTAATATGCTTGGATTACGCACCATGTTAATTGAATTTGATTCTAGTGATACGATTGAAGGTGTAATTCGTACGGTAACCTCTACGAGCGAACATTTCGGTGAAGATTTTGAACCTCAGGTACGACCGGCCGATCCAAGGTTTGGAGATTTTCAAGCAAATGGCGTACTCCCATTTGCCAAAAAAGCGAACATCAACCCCAGAGAACTGGCCCAAAAATTAATGGATGCCCTACCCCAAACTGATCTTTGGGAAACCAGTATTGCGGGTCCTGGCTTTATTAACTTCAAACTTTCTCCTTCTTATTTTCTACAATGGCTCGAAAAATTTGCTGATACCGAATCAATCCAAAAGGCGGTTCAGACTGAAAAGCCGCAAAAAGTGGTGGTTGATTTCTCCGGCCCCAATACTGCCAAGCAGATGCATGTTGGCCATATTCGCTCAACAATTATAGGGGAAAGCTTAGCCCGACTGCTTCACTTTCTTGGCCACGAAGTAATACGGGACAATCACCTTGGGGATTGGGGAACCCAGTTTGGCATTCTTCTGTATGCAATTAAGAGAGAAAAAATCGCTCTTGATCAACTCGGTCCTGACCCAATTGCAAAACTGGAAAACCTTTATCGACAAGGAAACAAATGGATAAAAGAAGAAGAGTGTAATTTGGCAGAAGCGCGGGAGGAGTTAGTAAAACTTCAAAACGGCGATTCTGAAAACCTTGCACTTTGGCAAAAGATTAAAGAAATAAGCATGGATTCTTTTCTTTCAATTTATGAAATACTGGGAGTCCATTTTGATCACTCACTTGGAGAAAGTTTCTACAAAGACAAAATTGATCCTATTTATGAAAACCTTTTGTCCCATCAAATTTGTAAAGAAGATGACGGGGCACTTGTTGTCTTTCATCCCGAGCATAAAAGATTCTCAAAGCAGCCCTTTATCATTCGTAAATCGGATGGTGCGAGTAATTATGCTACCACGGACTTGGCAACCGTGGAATACAGGAAAAACGAATGGAATTCGGATCAAATTATCTATGTTACTGATGGAAGGCAGCGCGATCATTTTGAACAACTCTTTCTCACTGTACAAAAATGGTACTCCGCAGAAAAGAGAAAAAGTCCATCTCTTGAACATGTCTGGTTCGGGACTATCTTAGGGGATGACAATAAAGCGATCAAGACCCGGGATGGAGAACCGATCAAACTTATCGATCTGTTGAACGAAGCAATATCCAGAGCTCGAAAGATGGTGATAGAGAAAAAGCCTGACCTTGCTGAGGAAGAAGTTGAAAAAAGAGCAAAAGTAATTGGACTGGGTGCAGTTCGATATGCTGATTTGTCCCAGGACCGTACGCTTGACTATGTTTTTTCCTGGGAAAAGATGCTCGCAATGCAAGGAAACACAGCACCGTATCTCCAATACGCAGTTGCCAGAATCCATAGTATTTTTAGAAAAGCTCAAGTTTCACCAACTCAAATTCTAACTACCCACTATCAACCGAAGACAGATTCCGAAAGAAGCCTCGCTCGAAAGTTTCTTTTTTTTCCAGGAGTGATTAAGCAAACCACGAAGGAATTAAAACCTCATTTCCTCGGTTGCTATCTCTTCGAATTAGCAACCGAATTTAGTTCGTTTTACAACCAAAGCAAAGTGATGGTGGAGGAGGAAGAAATTAAAACTCTCCGACTTATTCTATGTGCTCGTTCGTTAATTATATTACAAATCGGAATGGATATTTTGGGAATTGAAACACTCGAGGAAATGTAGTTCCAACCTAAATGATTGATTTAGTACTTAAGGTATTCAATCAATAATGCCTCGGAGCTAAACATTTTCCATTTTTTCCCATCTCTTTTCATGGTGTGTAACATCTTGACTCGGTTATCTCGAAACGCGGCATTACCAGAAAGTTTCTGTGTAACTTGCAATACTTCGACCTTCGCTTCATCGCCGTCAATCTCCTTCACCTCAAGCTGTTGTATCGTGTATTTTAGCTGAAGGCGGGCAAAAATATAAGTCATCATATCCTTGGAACTCTCTGCGGTAGGAGATTCAGGATGGATCGTACTCAGTGCCATGTTGATATTTCTTTTGGAAACGGCAAATATGTTTGTTTTTACCACATCCTTAATTTCTTTTACCATCGCAGGATCTAACTCCTTCTTCACGACTGCGGCAGGAGCTACTTCATTTGCTGGTGGCACAATGGTGGTAGAAGAACCAGGAAGAGAACTCCCGGGTAAATCCTGAGCGGATAATATTGGAATAGAACATACTACAATCCATCCCAAAATCATACGCCTAAGAATTTGTGCTTTCATTATCATAATATCTAAAGTCCTATAAAATGAATTTTTTTCAATTCTAAAAGTAGAACATGTTATTTATTTTGAAGAAACCAATGGGACTTCAATACTAAAATATTGGTCAGTTGAACCTTCCTCCCATCCTTTCTTTTTAAATAGTAAACCGGATAAAAACTTTTCATCCTTTCGAGCCCATGGTGAACGCTCGAAGCGTAAATGAAGAAAATCTTCTTTATTTTTAAACAACTGATTTCCATCCGAACTAATTAAACGATTGGAGGAGAAAAATATTGGACGATCCTCACTCGACTCCCAATTATTTCTATTTAGTAATTTTAAATCGATGAAGTTACCTTTGAGACTTGCAGATGGCTTCCAATGGTCAGGAAGAGGTTGAGGAATTGACCTCCTAAACTGCTCGAACTTCTGGTGCCAACCCGAATCGAATTCCTTCGAATTTACCACCTCTAATTCAATCGATAAATTAGTAAACCCGGGCAGGCATTGTCGGGAACAAGTGAGCCAAGATGCACTTGCATTGAGAGTTATAATCTCTCCTGCTTTTACTTGATCAGATACACTTACCTTGCTCAGAAAAAGAGTTTCCCCGTAATTCCCATTGGCTCGAATACTTGCCATCTTCACTTTCTCAGGTGTACAGTAAAGGAGTTCACCAATTGATATCCCCTCTGGAGTTGACCACTCAAGGGAAGGAGCAACACCAACATCTCCGGGATGTTTCCAATAAGTATGCCAACCCTTTTCTCTTATAATGTGCCAACCAATCCAAAAATCTTCGCCGGGAACAACTCCGTTTTGTTCCGCAACTAGCTCCATTCGCAAAGGGCCTACCTTTTTCATTCCCAAGCAAGAAACACTCAGGAAAAAAGAGATAAGAAGAAAAGGAATTCTAACAATTAAATCATTCAACTGAAGGATTTCCCGCACCCACAAGTTGTTTGGGCATTTGGATTTCGAATTTCAAAACCTTTTCCACTCAACCCATCATCAAAGTGGATTTCTGTGCCAGACAGATACTCTACACTTTCTCCATCAACAGCAAATTGGACTCCTTGACTTTCGCCAAGTTGATCAGAATCTTTAGCCTGATCCATTGACATTCCGTATTCAAATCCAGAACATCCTCCAGGCTCAATAAAAATACGGAGTAATTTGTCAGAATCGGAGTCTTTTGACATTCGTTCGATCTCCTTGGCTGCTTCGATAGTTAATTTGATCATAGATAATTACTAACATCGGAGAGAATTATGTCAAATCAAGCGACTATAAGCGTAAATTATGCCAAATATACTATTTACTCTTAAAAAATTAAGTATTTTCTTGAAAACTGATAGGATAAAACTTAGTTTTACGACATTGGCATAAATGAAACACATATTTAACGAAGTACACTACGAACTAACTCGTAAAATTGCAGAAGGTGGGATGGGATTGGTCTACGAAGCTACACAAAAAGGAATTGGTGGATTCCGAAAAGTGGTCGCAATCAAACTGATTCGGGAAGAATATTCTGCAAT
>JABGUO010000122.1 GCA_018646565.1 Opitutia bacterium
ACGTACTAGGTATTGTACATAATGGATATTACCAGCATACCCTCTGTAATCTGGATCATCAGTAAGTGTTTCAAAGGAACCCCATGTTGCATGAAAGTCATCCACTTCCACATTCGCACGAAGCCCTTCTGCACCTTGCCGAAGAGTAGTTCCGAGACGATAAGTTGAGTGGGGAGAACCTATAACAAGCGCAAGCCTCATTTTATCCATGGTGACTTGATTTTTTACCTTGAATGAAAATTCGGACTGTACTCGGCCCTCACTAAAAGACCATTGTACCTGACAACTTCCGATGCCATAGGCAAAGGATCCGTCTGTCTTAATGAGGTCGGGTTGATCAAATCGAAGATAAAATGATTTCTTGAGTCCAATTCCAGTAACGCAATTCTTACCGTAATAGGAGGGTATAATGACAGAGTCACCAAAAGTGAGTTCTGGCATCATAACAGGTAAATATTTATTTACGGGCCAATCGAAAATGCCAGAGCAATGCGGGAAAGCCAAGTTGTCACTGGTCACATTTTCTCCAGGTCCTATCAATGGAAGCTGGTATTGAAGGCCGTTATTTTCATCCCTGAAAAGGAAGGCTCCGTGTTCTTTCTTGTGGGACTTATCGAAAATAACAAAACGTCCAGCCGTTTTGGAGCGGTTAGAGGGTGGTACTGCCAATGAGCCTCCAATCACTTTTGCCAACCGTGACCATTGGCAAAGATTTCGAGCGGCATCAAAATTTGCCATCCTTGTGGTGTGATTGGGTACGGTGTTCCGCTCACTATCGCGTATGACAAGATCGCCTTTTTCTTGGTCTAAGTAAGTAACAAAGAAATATTGAAAAAGCCTGCGTAATGTATCTAAATAGAGAGGCATTTTTTCGGAACTAATCCACTGATCTCTCATGGATTGAAGGATCATACTGATCGAATGAATCTGCCCATAAGCACCCACTGAACGCCCGTAGTTCCATCCCAATCCGTCTTGACGAACCATATCGGGAATCATTTTAAGATACTTCTCGGCAAAAGTTCTGAGTTTAGGAAGTTTTCTGTCCTTCAAGTGAACATTAGCATGTAGTTGAAGTGCTTGGCGGATAAAAATAAAAGAGAGCAAGCCGTACACATCGTAAACGCCACCAGTTCCTTTTGTATTGTCGTCAAAAAAACCACTGGAACTACTACCTTCAATTCGTTCAACAAATCGGTCAATTACTTTACCGGTATCATCTTTCTTGGTAAGTCCAAAACTGAATCGAGCTACTGATTTAGCCACATTGAATGCTTGGTAATGATTTTCATGGTCCGAGCGATCTAACAAGCATTGGTCTAATTGTTCTCTTGTTGGATCAAGCAGGCGTTCCCATACGGCATTTCTTTCCTTTGATGCTCCGAAGGAGAGAAGCCCAAGTGATGCGTAGGCCATACCATTTTCATTGGCATCTTCATTAAAGGCCTGTTGTGTTACGCAACGTGCCGCTAAGTCATGAAGATCGAACTCACCAAGTTCCACCTCGCCAGTTGCACGGAAGAACTCTCCAATGGCAAGAGCGGCGTGCCCGGGTTCATCTACCCGAGGTTCTTCGCCGGCTGCTGGTGTGACAGTACCGTCTTCGTTGATGTGCTGAAGGTTGTTGCCCAGAAGAGAACGGGCTAAATCCAAGCATTGATCGGAAAAATTGTGCATAAGGGGGCTTGAAAGGTAAAAAGAAGAAAGTCAGAAATTGTCGAAAAAATGGGGTTTTGTCAACGAGTTAAGGGGTTTGAATTAGGTCTAAAAATTCTTTGTTCGATTTTGTGGTGGTCATTCGATCGAGGAGGCTCTCTGCTGCGTCAATAATTTTCATTGGTGACATGGCACGACGAAGAAAAGATGTTTTTTCTAAAACCTTCGGATCGACTAACTCTTCCTCCTTGCGTGTACCCGAGGACGCGAGGTTAATTGCCGGCCATAATCGAAGTTCTGCCACTTTTCGATCGAGTATAATTTCACAGTTTCCGGTCCCTTTAAATTCTTGAAAAATAAGTTCGTCCATTTTGGAACCCGTTTCAACTAATGCAGTGGCAATTATAGTAAGGGAACCGGCTTCTTCAGAATTTCTTGC
>JABGUO010000123.1 GCA_018646565.1 Opitutia bacterium
GAGAGAACAGAACAGAAAAAAATGGTATATGAGAATTTTTATGGTTTTATTCATACTTATTATTGATGAAAGAACTTCTTAATGAAATCAAGAGACTTCGTGTGCTTGTTGTGGGAGATGTAATGCTTGACCGTTATGTATCAGGTGAAGTTCATCGGATTTCTCCAGAAGCTCCCGTCCCTGTATTGACAGTGGGGAGTGAAAAAGTGGTTGCAGGTGGCGCGGCCAATGTGGCGTTAAATGCATCTTCCTTGGGAGCTGATGTCGAAGTATGTGGTTGGTTTGGTACTGATATTCAAGGCACTCAATTAAAAGAGTTGTTATTTGCGAAAAATATTAGGGTCGATGAATCGTTTTGTTTTCCAACTTTTCCAACAATAAGCAAGACAAGGGTCACATCCGGAAATCAGCAAATTTGTAGAGTCGACCGTGAAGATCCACCCTCTAATTATAAACCGAATTTGTCTCTATTGGGCGATGCTTTTATTGAAAAAGCAAATCGGTCTGATGTCGTTATAATTTCGGATTATGGAAAGGGGTTTATTTCTAACGAATTACTCTCACTTCTTCGAATGCATTCCTCTTTTCTTGCCGTGGATCCAAAACCAAGTCGATTACTTGACTACTGTAAGCCCGACCTGCTAACCCCTAACCGCCTTGAGGCCTTGGAACTGGCAGGGAGATCGAGGATGATGAAAGATAAATTTCCTAAAGTGCAAATAACCAAAGAAATTTTCGATAGGTTTTGTCCTCAAAAATTAGCGATAACTTTAGGCTCAGAAGGAATGCTTTTAGCCGAGGGCGGAAAAGTTCAAAACACTATCCCGACTGCCGCACGTGAAGTGTTTGATGTGTCGGGTGCAGGGGATACGGTAATTGCAGTTTTAGCGATG
Source organism: Opitutia bacterium (assembly GCA_018646565.1). GTDB lineage: Bacteria > Verrucomicrobiota > Verrucomicrobiia > Opitutales > Seribacteraceae > Seribacter. The sequence continues at coordinate 894 of JABGUO010000123.1, forward strand.
GCACTTGTGGCGGGAGGAGATTTTAAGGAATCTGCAAAGCTAGCCAATTTAGCGGCCGGTATTGTTGTGGCCAAGGTGGGAACGGCAACGGTAACGACTGAAGAAATTATGTCGGTTTTGTAAGGTATTTTATGTCTCGAGCAGTTTTTTTAGACCGAGACGGTACATTAATCAGGGATGTTCACTATCTTAAAGATCCAAACGATGTTGAAATTATTAATGGAGTGGGAGAAGCTCTTAGAATTATTAAACGAATGGGTTACCTCATTTTTCTGCATACTAACCAATCTGGGATAGCAAGGGGTTATTATGACTGGTCAGATGTTCATTCATGCAATGAAAGAATGCTTCAAGAATTTGGTTTATCGGCAGATTTCTTTGATGATGTCTGTATTGCTCCCGAATCTCCTGATCAAGTAATTCAATACCGCAAGCCCTCTATTCTTTTCCAACAAGAAATGATTGTGAAATTTAAATTAGAACCCTCGAACTGCTGGATGATCGGAGATAAATGGATTGATCCACAAACTGGACTCGACGCAGGAATGAAGGGTGGACTTGTACGAACTGGAAAAGTGGTGGATTCTGAACTAGAGAAAATGGCAAAGGCAAATAATGTGGAATTATTTCCTGACTTACTCGAATTTGTAAAGCAACAGTTAGTTGAAATATGAGTCCTAAATTGCCCAGTCGCTGGGATCTCCAAGAAAATGAATTGCATTCAGATTGCCGGATTTTTGAAGTTTGGAAACGTCGATTCAAAAGAAGATCGGATGGGGTAGAGGGTGATTTTTTTGTTCTAGATACCAATGACTGGGTCAATGTGCTTGCACTGACACCTGCAAAAGAGCTAGTTCTCGTTCGGCAATTTCGGTACGGGACGGAAGAATTTTCTTTAGAACCGCCCGGAGGAGTTATTGAAAAAGGAGAAGATCCAATTGTGGCCGGACTTCGTGAACTAGAGGAAGAAACTGGATATGTCGGCAAAAATCCCCGACTGATTGGAACGGCTCGCCCTAATGCAGCAATTCTTTCAAATCGTTGTTTTTTTGTGTTTGTAGAAGATGTTGAAAAAACCAAAGACCTTAACTTTGATCTCCACGAAGAACTCCTCACCGAGTTACATCACACCAATAAATTAAAAGAATTAGTACAACGGGGTGAGATTACTCATTCAATTGGAGTAAACGCCATTTTTCATCTTTTTCTAGAATTACAGTCAACCGATAGCTAGGAGAAATCTTTGTTAGTTGCCATTTATAAGTTACCAAATTTAAGACTCCCACGTGTTTTACTGTGTTGAGTCAACTTTGCTTGAAATTTAACAAATGAGTCTCCCACTTTATTATCCTCTCGCAATAACCCGTATTTTGGAGGGCTTTGCTTCTTTACGATAGCACTAAAAAATACTATAAATAAGCTGTTATGAGCGATTTACTATCCATTCTCCAAGAAACTGCTGATCCTCGACCCGAGCGTTTGGCAAAAATCTTGGGTTGTACCGCAGAGGATGTGGAGAGTGAATTGGAGGAACTTCGCAAAAATAAAACCTTACTGGGTTGGATGCCCTTGTTGAACCCAACTCATCACGATTTAGAACAGGTTCGTGCTGTAATCGAAGTTAAAATAAGCCCAGAGCGGGAGGGCGGATTTGATCGAATGGCAATGAGAATTTCAAAATTTGAAGAGGTTGAATCCTGTTACTTAATGTCAGGTGGGTATGATTTACTAGTATTTGTTACCGGAAAGAACCTGAGGTCAGTTGCCTCTTTTATTTCGGAGCGCCTAGCTACTATTGATGGAGTGCTTTCAACTGCCACTCACTTTCTCCTCCGCCCGTACAAGGATCATGGTCACATTTTTGAAGAAGAATCCGAGAATCAAGAAAAACCATCAGTTAGTCCCTAGAACAGAATGAATCCAGAAAATTTCATTGCTGATCATATTAAAAGCTTACCTCGTTCTGGAATACGAGATTTCTTTGCGATTGTATCAGAAATGCCTCAAGCGATTTCTTTGGGAATTGGAGAACCCGATTTTGTAACTCCCTGGAAAATTAGAGAGGCATCCATATTTGCTCTTGAGCAGGGAAAAACATCATACACTGATAATCGTGGTCTCCTTTCACTCCGGAAAGAAATTTCTAAGTATTGTGCCTCCTTTTTCGGTCCTGAATATGATCCGGTTTCGGAAATTTTAGTAACCGTTGGTGTTTCCGAGGCTATCGATATTGCCCTGCGTTCGATTCTCAATCCAGGCGATAAAGTTTTGTACCACGAACCATGTTATGTCTCCTATGCACCAAGTGTTACCCTTGCATTTGGCGAGGCGATCCCCGTTGCAACAACTCCCGGGCAAGAATTCTCTCTCGATCCTGAAGCCTTTGAAAAAGCGTGGCAACCAGGATGTAAAATTTTGATGCTTAATTTTCCTACCAACCCAACTGGTGGTACTGCAGACCGGGAAAAGTTGGAACGCTTGGCAAAATTTGCCAAAGAAAAAGACTTAATTGTGATCAGCGATGAAATATACGCGGAATTAACTTACGAGGGTGAGCATGTGAGCATTGCATCGCTTCCTGGAATGAAAGAACGAACTCTCTTATTGCATGGATTCTCCAAGGGTTTTGCTATGACTGGATTCCGGGTTGGTTTTGGTTGTGGTCCAGATTGGCTCATTGATGCGATGATGAAAATCCATCAGTATTGTATGATGTGTGCTCCAATTTTAAGTCAGGAAGCAGCGATTGAAGCCCTGGTGAATGGTTCGGAAGATGTAATGAGAATGCGTGATCAATATCATAAAAGACGAGATTTTGTAATTCGTCGATTTAATGAAATCGGATTAAGTTGTCATCTGCCAAGGGGTTCATTTTATGCCTTTCCCGATATATCGATCACTGGTCTAAATGAAACTGAGTTTTGCCATCGTTTACTTCGAGAACAAGAAGTGGCAGTGGTTCCCGGTACTGCCTTTGGGGATCATGGGATCAATCATGTAAGGGCGAGTTTTTCCACTTCTTACGAGAAATTAGTGGAGGCGACAAATCGAATGGAATCATTTGTTGATTGCCTTGATTCTGAAAACGCCCACTCTGCAGCGATTTAATCCTCTTCCATTTATTTTTTAAAATGCTCTCATTATGAGCCTTACACAAAGTGTTGCAATTGTTGGTCGCCCTAATGTGGGTAAAAGCCGTTTATTTAATCGACTAGCAGGTCGACGCATCTCCATCGTACACGATCGCCCGGGAGTAACTCGGGATGTTGTGGTCGCGGATAGCCCGGAAGGCTACACATTGATGGACACCGGCGGGATTGGAATGCAACCAGAAATGACTTCTGTGGAAATTCAGGATGCGACTGAATACCAAGCTGATTTCGCAATCCATGCATCAGATTTATTATTATTTGTAGTGGATGGCAGGGAAGGTTTAATTCCTCTTGATGAGACTTTAGCCCGAAAATTCAGGAAAATGGGCAAAGAGCCGATTTTAGTGGTTAATAAATTAGACGAACCTGAAAAAAATTATTCGATTTCTGAATTTGATCGTCTTGGATTTAAAACGGTGGTGGGAGTATCTGCGGAACATGGTGTTGGATTTGAAGAGTTGATTACCACGATTCAATCGAAGATTCCCATTAGCACTATTCTACCGATTGAGGGAGATAATGATAGGACTCGTATTGCTTTCATCGGCCGCCCCAATGTAGGGAAATCATCGTTGTGCAACCGATTGCTTGAAATGGATCGCTTAATTGTGAGTGATGTACCGGGAACTACTCGAGAAACTGTTGAGTTAGACTTGGACTTCAAAAGTGAAAACTCAGAAGAGGATTGGAAGTTTAGATTATACGACACTGCCGGTTTAAAACGGCACAAAAGAATTGATAGTTCTCTTGATTTCTTTTCTTCAGTACGGACTAAAAAGGCGATTGAATCTGTAGATGTAGTTTTCCTTGTCCTAGATGCGAGAGAAGGGGTGACCAAGCAGGATAAAATCATGGCAGACCATGTATTAAAAGAGGGGAAAGCACTTTCAATTCTAGTAAATAAATGGGACTTGGCATTAGACGGGTTTCGAAAGGACCCACTTCCTGGTTATGAGGATGAAAAAGATTTTAGAAAGAGTTATTTAAAATCAATTCGTAAGGAACTATTCTTTCTTCCCGATTCTCCAATTTCTTTTGTTTCTGCACTCACCGGATATTCGATTAAAGACTTTTTACAGGTCGCCCGCGACCTAGATGCACGGATGGATAAAACGCTTTCAACTTCTGCATTGAATAAAGTAATTGGTGAAATGTGGGAGCATCGACCTCCTGCAAAAATTAAGGGAAAACGCTTTAAAGTCTTTTATGCGGTTCAAGTTGAGAATCGTCCATTTCGAGTCAAACTTTTCTGTAATCGGGAGGAACGATTAAACGATCAATATCGTCGGTATTTAGAAAAAGGTATTCAGCAGAAATTTGGGCTTTCTGGATGTCCCCTCAAATTTTCTTTAGCCGGTAAAGAACAAAGGTATCAGGAAGAGAAAGTCTAATCTTTAAATATATTCCCCCCAAAAAGCCGTCTCGACGGCTTTTTTTGTGCCATTTTCGTTGTCCGATAGATTATTTTACCATTTTCTGTATTATTAAATGTCCAATCAAATTTACAGGGTTGCATTCTTTGGATCAGACGAGATTGCTTTACCATTTTTAGAATATTTGCATAACGAATGTGATTTCGTTCGCTTAAGTGCTGTGCTTACCCAGCCTGACCGCAGGTCGGGTAGGGGGAGGAAAATGTCAGAGAACCCAATTAAGAGTTGGGCTTCAGCTCATTCCGTCCCTTGTCGAAGTCCGGACAAACCCACAGGTGTGGAATGCGATTGGCTCCAAGAAGAAAGAATTGATTCCATTTTGGTGATGGCATACGGGCACATTTTAAAAAATCAATTTTTGAACGTTGCCCCGGCTGGGTGCTATA
>JABGUO010000011.1 GCA_018646565.1 Opitutia bacterium
ATAATCCATTCTTTCTTTATTATCCCAGTAATTCAAATCACGGACCCTACACCGTAGCCAATGAAGTGGGAGGTGAAAAAGTTCGGGGAGCTGGCAAGATGGTATCAGGAGCTTCAGTATCAACACGGTTGGATTATATCTATGAAAACGATGTCGCACTTGGAAGACTGATTAACTATCTCGAACAAACCAAAGATCCACGCAGACCGAGTAAAAAACTAATTGAAAACACGATTATTATTTTCACCTCAGATAATGGAGCGGAAGTAAAAACCAAAACTGCCACCGGCCCAGTACGAAGTAATAAAGGCAGTTGTTACGAAGGCGGACATCGTGTCCCCTTCATTGTCGCTTGGCCTGATGGCAAAGTGAAAAGTGGAAAAAAAAGCAGTCAGTTAATTGGCTTACAAGATCTGTACGCCACCTTTTCAGAAATTTTAAAAGTACCTCTCCCTAATCTCAGGGAAGGAGAGAAAGGAGCCGAGGACAGCCATAATATTTTACAGGCATGGAAAGGAAATAAAATTCCGAATCGCCCCATGTTCTACAATGACCATAAGGAATCTAAAGATGGGGCCGCTTGTGCAATGCGATTGGACAATCCAAAGATCGATGGAAAAACAATAAAGGGCCAATGGAAAATATTTTTTGATGCTTCTCTTCTTAGAAAAGCAAAGGCAAAACCGCTCGAATTGTATGATCTGGCAACTGATCCAATGGAGACTAAAAATCGTGTAGAAGATCCAGAGCTTGAACTAATGATCAAAAAACTCATTTCAACTGCAATTCAGCATCGTACTGTGGGTGGACATCGTTTAACGACCATCGCACCTAGGAAACGAATTACATTTGACTGGACTAAACCTATGCCGATACCCGCACCCCTTACTTTGTCAGTTTCTGGTAAGGGAGGACTCCCCACCCAAAAACCCGACGGACTTGGAATCGAAGGGAAAGGATCGTCCCGGATTGATTCAGGTGAAGGAATTGCCCTTCGCTTTGAACAGGATGTTTTGATTGAATCGATTGGCATAAAGGCAGGAAATGGTTCATGTGGTGGTTCCGTAATCAAAGGTAAAAATTCTCCCCTAGCGATTTATTGCATTGATGCGGACAACGACTCGAATGATCAACAAGGTGTCATTAGTGACCTGGGAATTATCAAAAAAGGAGAAAGACTCATACTAGATGCAGGCCCGCATTTAGGAGTCGAACAACGAGGAAGCTGGAAACTTCAAAGTCTTGTGGTCCGGCCGTTTACTCAAGACTAGATTTTTAAATCCAATTAATGTAATTATGAAAAGATATATATTTCTAATTTTTACCATCTTAGTTTTCAGTTTGCTCAAAGCTGAAATCCAAAAACCAAATGTGGTAATTATATTTATTGATGATATGGGCTACGGTGATGTGGGCTTTAATGGGGCTACAGGACCAAAAACTCCTAACCTTGACCAAATGGCAAATGAAGGAACGATTTTTTCCGACTTTTATGTGGGGTGTGCCGTATGCTCTGGATCACGAACATCTCTCCTGACTGGTGCCCATTACCAAAGACTCAGTATGAATGCAGTGCTATTTCCCCAAAGCACGAAAGGCTTGCACCCAGAGGAACAAACCATTGCCAATATGCTTAAGGATAACGGATACAAAACTGGCTGCGTGGGGAAATGGCACTTGGGTCACTTACCACCGTGCTTACCCACCTTTCAGGGTTTTGATACTTATTATGGGGTACCCTACAGCAATGATATGTGGATCGACCCGGCCAACAAATTGGCAAAGGATTTAATTGTCCGCGAAGGACTAACCCGAAAAGAAGTGGAGGCAGGGCACAAAAAAAGGAACTGGGTTCCTCTTATGCGCGGAGAGGAAATAATTGAATATCCGGCGAACCAAAAAACTCTGACTAAGCGATACACCGAAGAGTCCATTAAGTTCATTAAGAAAAATAAGGATAATCCTTTCTTTCTCTACCTTGCTCATACCATGGTTCATCTTCCACTTGCAGTCTCAACAGAATTTGAAAATCGAACCGATCGGTTGATATGGGATGCTATAGAGGAAGTGGACTGGTCAGTCGGAGAAGTTCTCAAAGAAATCAAATCCCTCAAAATCGACAAGGAAACCTTGGTCATCTTTACCAGTGACAATGGGGCGGCGGTGGGAACATCCCTGCCGTTACGGGCCAAAAAAGGAAGTGTCTATGACGGGGGTATCCGTGAACCTACTGTGATGTGGTGGCCAGGGAAAATTCCTGCCGGAGAAAAATGTAAGGAAGTGGCGGCAACCATCGACCTATTGCCAACTCTTGCCAAGTTGTGCGGAGGAAAACTTTCCGGTCGGAAAATCGATGGCAAAAATATTTGGCCACTAATGTCAGGGAACACTGATGCCACAAGTCCGCACAAAAACTATGTTCTCATGCACGGCCCAGGTACAGTAAGAAGTGGAAAGTGGAAATTTTATCCATGGCAGGAAGGAAAGGGTGGCAAGAGGCATGAGAAAGCAAACAACCCGTCTCCCGAACCAGTTCAATTATATGATACTGTAGACGATATTGGAGAAACCAAAAACCTCGCATCCCAATACCCAAATATCGTTAAACAGATGCAAATCGCCTATGATTCCCATCTAGTTGAAATCAAGGCAAACAAGAGACCCGCTCAGGAGATGAAGCGCCCGGCAAACAAAGCATCCGCAACTCGACCTTTTATTAAAAAGAAGAAAAAATGAGGCTACCTTTTCTATTTCCGATCATTTTCCTATTTTGCTTTTCCGGATTCGCCCAAAAACAAAATGTTCTTTTCATCGCCGCTGATGATTTGTCATGTGCCCTCGGTTGCTACGGAGATTCCATTGCTAAAACTCCTCATCTCGATCGTTTAGCGGCAACAGGAGTCTGCTTTCTCAAAGCATACAATCAGCTCCCTCTTTGTAACCCGACTCGGGCATCGGTGATGACCGGTCTGCGACCCGATACGATCAAGGTCTATGACCTGGACCGACATTTCCGAGATGAAGTACCCGATGCGGTCACGCTTTCTCAACAATTCATGAAGCATGGATGGTGGGCCGGGCGAGTCGGTAAAGTTTATCACTACAATGTTCCCGCATCGATTGGAACGGATGGTTTCGATGACCCTCCATCCTGGCAAAAAACCATCAATCCAAAGGGTAGAGACAAAACGGACGAGCATCTAATCTACAATGCGGAACCCCACCGTAAAATCAGTGCCGCCCTAAGCTGGTTGGCAGCCGAGGGCAAGGACGAGGAGCAAACTGATGGGATGATCGCCACGGAAACAATCAAATTAATGAAGCAAAAAAAGGACGAACCCTTCTTCATTGCAACCGGCTTTTTTCGACCACACACACCTTATGTCGCACCCAAAAAATACTTTGACATGTATCCCCTGGAAACATTGAGACTTCCTTATGCACCCAAAGATGACAGGGAAGATATTCCTACCGCTGCCTTTGCCCACAACTGTCCGGTTCCCCACTACGGGCTGGATGAATTGACATGCCTCAAGGCAATGCAGGCATACTATGCATGCGTATCCTTTATAGACGCTCAGGTCGGCCGAATGCTTGACGCCCTCGAGCGGCTTGATTTAGCAGATAACACCATCGTCGTTTTTTGGAGTGACCACGGTTATCACCTTGGAGAGCACAACGGTATTTGGCAAAAGCGGACTCTTTTTGAACAGGGTGCCAAAGCACCTTTGATTATTCGAGCACCTCGGGCTAGAGGTAATGGACAACCCTGTCGGCGGGTAGTTGAGTTCGTCGATATCTACCCCACCCTCACAGATCTCGCCGATATTCCCACCCCCAAAGAAGTAGAGGGAAAATCCCTAACCCCACTTCTTAAAGACCCTCTCAGCAAGTGGAATGGATATGCCATAACTCAAGTACTCAGACCTGCGGATGACCGTCTTGAGGCTCCTATGATGGGACGAAGCATCCGAACGGAAAGATGGCGATATTCGGACTGGGCTGAAGGAAAGCATGGAGTCGAGCTATACGATCATTTTGCTGATCCGATGGAATTTAATAACCTTGCGATCAAACCAACTAAGGGTAATCAAAAAGTTATGATATATCTGCGAAAAGCCCTGGCTAGAAAAGCAAGCGGTCAAATCCCCAAAACTCCCTTTAATCCCAAAAGACTCTAATAGAGATGGATCCAATCACTATTGTAGCCATTATCATCGGTTTACTTCTTGCCGCTGCATTCACCTTTATCGAAGACGCGTTTGAAAAAATGCTCAATCCGGTCTTCAGATTATTCGGACTTCAATCTTCAACCGGCCCGCTCGATATTATTGCCAAGTACAACGATCAATTTATCGAGCTGACGATCATCAATAATGGAAAAGGGAAAGCCATGCTCGCCGCCATTCAAGTGGTAGGAGAAAATGGAAAAAAAGAGTTTCCTGTACCTTACACTTCTGAGATTGAAGCAAAGGGGGCAGTCGCGAAAAAGAAAGAGAAAGTATTAAGGAAGCACTTCATATCGGAAAAGATTAACCCGGGAAGTCAAAAAAAAGTATATTTAAATTCTGCGAAATTGGATGGATGTGATCTCAAATCTCTCAGCGTGCTAGATATGGATGGGAAAT
>JABGUO010000012.1 GCA_018646565.1 Opitutia bacterium
AATTCTTTGTGAAGCGGGTTTACTCCCCGGGGCCTTGATCCGAAATGATTGCCTGGAATTTCGTTGCGTAAACCAAAAACTAAAAGTGGAAGATTCAAATGAACATTTTAGTTCGGATACAATTGGAAGCGAGTTAACTATTCCGATTGCTCATGGAGAGGGAAATTATCGTCTGGAGGAGGATGCGCTGGCAAAATTGGAATCAAATAACCAGATTCTCCTTCGCTACATTGGAAATCCCAATGGTTCAATCAATGATATTGCCGGAATTCGAAATGAAGTGGGAAATGTCTACGGTATGATGCCACACCCTGAGCGTGCGGTTGAAAAATTTCATCCCAGTCAAGATGGCTTGCCGGTATTAGAAGCCTTTCTTGGCCCTATACGATCGAGTTCCCCAATCGAACTTTCTGAATCATGACCGAAAACACAGTTCCTTCATTACCCCTTAACCCAGACCCATGTTTAAATGTTGAGATTACGCCGGAATTAGTGGCACAGCATGGACTGCTTCCGGAAGAGTATGATCAAGTTTTAGAAATTCTTGGTCGGACGCCCAACTTGACTGAATTGGGAATTTTCTCGGTCATGTGGTCTGAACATTGTGCCTACAAAAACACCCGGAAATTACTTCGTCTTTTTCCCACCGAAAAAAAGGATAAAGAGGCAATTGGCCAGGTGCTCGTTAAAGCGGGTGAGGAAAATGCGGGCGTGATTGATGTGGGAGAAGGGTGGGGTGTTGCTTTTAAGATTGAATCGCACAATCATCCCAGTGCAATTGAGCCCTTTGAAGGTGCGGCTACCGGAGTGGGTGGAATTGTCCGGGATATTTTTACGATGGGAGCCCGTCCGGTTCTACTGACCAATTCCCTTCGTTTTGGTTCCTTGGAATCTGCTCATGTCAAAAGACTTTTTAGGGGAGTGGTGAGCGGAATTTCAAATTATGGAAATTGTATGGGTATTCCTAATATGGGGGGCGATGTTTACTTTGATGATTGTTACGAAGGGAATCCACTGGTCAATGCACTATGTGCCGGCATTCTCAAACACGAGGATATTCATCGTGGTGCAGCCACTGGTGTAGGGAATCCTGTTTTTTATGTCGGTGCCGGTACCGGTCGAGACGGTTTAGGTGGAGCCAGCTTTGCCTCCCGTGAATTGACTGAGGAGAGTGCTGCGGATCGACCTGCGGTGCAGAAGGGGGATCCATTTATGGAAAAACTTCTTCTCGAAGCATGCCTTGAAATGATGTCGATTCCAGGATTAGTGGTGGGGATTCAGGATATGGGAGCAGCAGGTTTGACTTGTTCGACTTGTGAGACAGCGTCCCGTGGTGGTTTAGGAATTGAAATTGATCTCGATCTTGTTCCACAACGAGAAACGGGGATGAATTCCTATGAAATTATGCTTTCTGAAAGCCAGGAAAGAATGCTCGTTATTGTGAAAAAGGGCAGGGAGCATGAGATCAGGGAAGTATTTGAGAAGTGGGATTTACACGCGGCACATATTGGAGAAGTAAAAGACGGAGACCGAATGGTAGTTCGGCATAAGGGAGTCGTTGTGGCGGATCTGCCTGCCAAATCCCTCACTGATGAAGCCCCTATTTATGACCAACCGGCCAGTGAACCTGCTCATATTGAAGTGGCTCGAAATTGGAGTATAAATTCTGTTCCCGAACTTGCTGTTGAATCGGTTGAATCTTCTTTAAATAAATTATTAGCTCATCCTACGATCGCTTCCAAGCGGTGGGTCTGGCAACAATATGACCATATGGTTATGTCTGGCTGTACTGTTGAGCCAGGAAGTGATGCTGGAGTGGTTCATTTGAGTATTGCTGGCATTGATAAACGATTAGCGATTTCGAATGATTGTAATAATCGATTCTGTTATTTGGATCCCTACAAGGGAGCACAGATTGCGTTTGCAGAGTGCATGCGTAATTTGGCGTGCTCAGGTGCTCGTGCACTTGCCGTTACCGATAATCTGAATTTTGCCAACCCCAATAAGCCGGAGGCTTATCACATGCTGAAGGAATGTGTAAAGGGGTTAGCGGATGCATGTACCTTTTTCGATGTTCCGGTAGTGGGTGGAAATGTGAGTTTATATAACGAGCATGGCGAGGGCGGAATAGACCCGACACCAGTAGTTTCCATGGTTGGCTTAATTGAAAAATCAACAAGCGTGACCCGAAGCTTTATTTCACAACCTGATCAATCAATTTTTCTGCTCGGCGGTTTACCTCATGAATTAGGGGGAAGTTATTTTCTCCAGACTGAATATGGAAAAAAAGAGGGAACTTGTCCGGATGTTGATTTGGCATCCGAGAAGAAAGTACAGGATTTCCTGATACAACAAATTGAAGACGGGCATGTACATGCTGCACATGATATTGCTGAGGGTGGACTTTTGGTTGCCTTGGCTGAAATGTTTTTTGAAAACCCGAACATTGGAGCATCCCTCTCAATCAGTTCCAAAGGGAAATCCAATCGACTGGACGCCCTCCTTTTTGGAGAAAGTCAGGGCCGTGTCTTGATCGCAGTATCCAAAAGCGAAAGTGAGGGAATTCTTCAATCTGCGGGCCAAAATGGATTGAGCATTGATCCATTAGGATACTC
>JABGUO010000124.1 GCA_018646565.1 Opitutia bacterium
AAGAGAAGGGGAAAGAATATCTTGATTGAACCCCGCTTCCGTTCATAAATATCCAGAACGATGTGAAGAGAGTCTCTCCATGTGGCAATGATTTGCTTCATCTCTACCTCATTGACCTAGAGGGGTTATAGCGTGATATGTCTTTCTTCCTCTACCGATTGTTCGCAGGCTTCAATCATTTTCATACAGGTTAACGCGTCTTCCAAACTGGAGAGTGGTTTTTCCCCTTTACCAATAACCTGTTCCAGGAAATGCGTTCCCATCGCACGGATGGTGTAGGGATAGGCAGAGTAGGTTTGAGAATGAACTGTTGCGGGTGTGTTTTCAACCCAGTCTCGATAGCTATAGCGACTGGCTCCCTTAGTTCCAATTACCTTAATCATGAAAGTCCATGGATCACCTGCATGATCATCGGAGGCAAAACTTGCACATAAATGAGAAAGAGAATTATTTTTCATTTTCATGGTTACCATTGCGATATTTTCTTGCGGTACAGAACCATCGTTCACCGTAGCTTTCATACAGGAAATTTTTTCGGGAGCTCCTACCAAATAAAGTGTGCAATAGGCATGATGGGTAAGAATTTGTCTAATTACTCCGGGATATCGACTGGCCACTTTTTCCGGGTGGTGAATGTTGTAGAGAACATAGAGCGAGACAAGATCACCAATCTTTCCACTTTCGATCAAATCCTTTGCTCGAGTCACAGAGGGTTCATAAATATAATTATGAACTGGTGCCACCTGTACTCCTTTAGTTTGTGCGGCTTGTTCTAAATCGTGAATCTCTTCAATTGTGGTAGCAGTTGGCTTTTCAATTAAGACATGCTTTCCCGCATCAATTGCCATGCGGGCATATTGATGGTGGGTTTCCATATTGGTAAGGACATAGACCACATCGACGGATTGAATCAACGCTTCGACTGAATCAAAAACTTTGCATTTAAAAATCTTACTTTTTTCCTCTGCTTTTTCTCGGGTTCGGTTCCAAATTCCGATGAGTTGAGCATTTGGAGAGGATTGTACTCCTTCTGCATGTAGTAATGAAATATCTCCTGCTCCAATAAATCCAACTTTTATCATTCTTTTATTCATTTCTTTTTTTGATGTGAATGACAAGTTTAACTGATTGTTTTTCTTTTGAGCTTTTAACTTTTCTGGAACTTGGCATCTTGTAGTCGGGTGATTAATAACATTATCAAATTTTTCCAAAATCGGTTCTCAGTTTCTCGCGCATTACTGTTAGTGGTTCTCTTTGCGGTAGTTTTATTAGCGGGTATTTGGTATAGTTTACCCACTTTGGTCGAATGGGGGGTTGAAAAGCTAGCCAAAGAGGGGGGTAGCCCGAATTTTGCAATGGAGGTCTCCGAATTAGACCCATGGAAGACTAGAATTGTAGATTTATCTCTCGGGAGTGAAGGAGATTCGATCGCAGTTGAACAAATAGATATTCTATACGATCCAAGTAAACTTGCATTGGGAGAAATCAACGCATTTTCTATTACCGGACTTTCCTTCGAGTCAAATGTCGATTTTGATGATTCCAGTGAAGAAGTGGATACTGAAAAATCATGGGGTGAAATCTATAATTTTGTAAATGAAGTTTTAATAAATCCCCCGCTTTCTTACCTCAGAATAAGGGATTCTGATTTTTCTATTTTCGATCAAAATGAATCGATTGAATTCTTATTTTGGTCATCAGCGGACTTTTTGGAAAACCTGATTCACCTCACTGTTGATTTAGCAATGAATCAATCTTCCTTATTGGGAGAAATTAATATTAGCAGGGAAGAGAATGCTACTTTTATATCCACCGCATTCGATGTGAAAGATATGGGAGTTTTGTTTGAAGATATTGTCTCGTATTCACGAATTAAAGAATTAATACCAAATGAACTTAGGGTGTCGGCGGGCAAGTTGTCAATCGACGGTTTAGCCCGAATCATTCCAACTGGTCTAGAAGATTTATTTGTTGAATGTAATGGGTCTGGTTTTCTGTTGGAATGGGAGGAACACAATTTTTCGATTCCCCAATTTATGGTTTTTCTAACGCCTGAAAATGAACATAATTGGACTTCCAACTCCTATGCGAATGTTCGCTATGGAAATAACTTGGTCGCCGATGGCATAAATTTATCCGTTGCCCAGGAAGAAGAGCGAATTGAATTAAGGGGAGGCATTAGTTATTTGAAAACAGACAATCTTTTTCCACCGTTAGAAATTTTTGGTTTACGCTTTCCAAATCTACAGTTTCAAAATCAGGACTTGGAAAATCTTGCCTATGAGAAGGAACGAACAATCGCATTTAATGAGTTCTCTTATGAGGATCAATTCTTACGATTATACAACGGAACGCTCTCTTTCCTTTTATCCCGGGATCGGGATTTAAACCTTAGAATTTTCCCTCTTGATGGTGCGTTGTTAGATTTGGGAATTTCTTTTGTTCAGTTTTCCTATTTTGGAAGAGTTAATTTAGATGATTTCCCAAAAGTCGACTCACCCCAGGTTCTTCTCGGTGAACGGGTAATTTCCGGAGATGAAGTATTACTCGAAAAATTAGCTTTAACCTTTCGCATTCAAGATTTAACCCATTTTGTTATTAATTTACTTTCTTTTAACATGTCAGGAAACGAATTTGAATTTAATCCTGCTAATATGATTGTTGGAATTTCTGATACGAATGCTCAAAAACTAAATGTAAAATTTGATAAAACTAGTTTATCCATACCTAATCAAAATATAAGTCTTACTGGTTTAGTCGGGTCGATTGAATTCAATTCATTGGACCCTTTGGAAACTAATGGTACACAAACGATTTGGTTTGAATCATTGCAGGCTGGGGGAGTTGAGCTCAAAGATGGGAATTTTAGTTTTGAAATTCTTCCTGATGGTACCTTTTTAGTAAGTGAAGGAAATGCTTTGCTTTATGACGGTATCATCGGATTGATGGAGAGTAGTTTTAATATGTATGGTGACCAAATGACGATTAATACCTCTGTAATTAAAATGGATGGACAGAAAATAGTTAATTTGATTGAAGGCTTAGATGTGGAAGTAAACGGAACTTTCTCTGGGCGTATTCCTTTTTCTAATCAGGAGGGAAAGTGGGACTTTGAGGGTGGTTATTTACAATTGGACTCGAGTACAAATGCACAATTAAAGTATAAATCAAACGGATTTTTAACCAATGGAATTCAGGAAGGCTCGCAGGAGTACAAGCGAATGAAGATGACAGAATTGGCTTTAGAAAACCTA
>JABGUO010000125.1 GCA_018646565.1 Opitutia bacterium
ATAAAGGTGCTTCAGGCATTGGCCTCTCTTTGATGAACCCGCTCAAATTCATTTACAAAATTTTGAAACAGAATCGAGTTCTCTTCATCTCCCAATTTAGCGTATTGTTGAACGAGATTTCGGCATCCTCTCGTTAATGTTTCTGCAACGGTTACCGGTAACAGATAGGAGCCTGAGTTTTCGATGGAAGAATCATCAAGAAAGTCTTCCATTTGCTCGATTTCCAAGAATTTACCGCCCGACCAAGCATCGATATAAAAAGGTTTATTATCTGAAAAACAACCCACCATAAAACGTCCGGGCAAGCCAATGGGTTCAAGTTCTAGCCCAATTCGCCTAGCCACCAAAAGGTACACCATGGAGAGTGTAATGGGTAAGCCCCTTCTTCTTTCCAAGACACAATGTAAAAAACTGTTTTGAGGATCCGAAAAATCCTTACTTGCCGCACGAAAATTAAATTCATGAAAAAGGACCCGGTTTAAAACCGAGCAAATTTCCTTCGAACTATGGGGAGGAAGCAAAAGCTCTCTGGCACGATCAGCTAAACGATCTAAAAAGAGAGTGGAAGAAGAAATGTCCAAACCTGGAAAAACAGTTCGGTCCAACAAGAACCAACCAGATTCAAGCTCGTATCGTAATGAACGTATAAAGTTAAGAAAATCGCCTACCCCATCAACCCATCCCAGTTGAACGAGGAGACTGTGGGCATGCTTAGCTAAAAGATTGTCCGGTTCACGCATTACTTGTTCTAAGAAGCGAATCCCCTCGTTCGGACATTTGGTAAGATAATCGATCAAACCTTTACGAACGACCGGGCTTTCATCATCCAATAGTCGACGAACTTGATTCCAGCTAGTATCGTTTTTTACTTTTAAACCACTCTTCATTTAAGTACCAATATTTGCGCCTTCCATGAATCGGGGCAAGCCTAGTTCTATGTCCAAAATATTCAAGACCTGTGACCATAAAGCCCCGAACCCACTCGAATCATGGTACTACCTTCCATTACCGCTTCCTGTAAATCTCCGCTCATTCCCATTGAAAGTTCGGTTAAAGGAAGGTTGAATTGAGAGGACAATCGATCTCTTAAAATTCGTAATTTTGAAAAAGCATCCCTCGCAATAGTAGGTTCATTGGGTGCAAAAGGGGCAATTGTCATTAAACCCTCAATTCTAATGGTAGAAAAACCCATGGCTTCTTCGAGTAGGCTCTTACATTCTTCCTCTGCAACTCCAGCCTTAGCAGGGTCTTTGCCGGTATTGACCTGAATAAATATACCCAATTGCTCATTCGATTTTTCTAACGCTTGATTCAATTTGTTCAAAACTTTGCTCGAATCCACCGTTTGAACCCGAGAGAATCGACCGGCAACCAGCTTGGCTTTATTACTCTGCAAATGCCCAATTAAATCCCAATTGATTCCTTCCATTCCAACTTGTTTTTCAATTGCTTCCTGGACTCGGTTTTCACCAACCCGCAAAAAACCAGCTCTCTGGGCGTAGTGAACCGCTTCAATGGGCCAATTTTTAGTGACTGGAAGAATTTGTACCTCCTCAATGGATCGATTGGCTGAGCCACATGCATTGGCAAGCTGCTCATGTAAAAGTTCCAAGTTTTGCCTGAATTCTGCTTCCGATATCATTTTAATTATTAGTTTTTTGAATATTAGGTTTGATAATCATAAGATCAATTAATATCTATTATACATGCATATACAAAACTTCAAAACATTTTGCGATTTGGTTGAAACGCAAAGTTTTTCAAAGGCAGCACGACTCAACGAAGTCACACAATCTGCAGTTAGTCAGCAATTAAAAGCGATGGAGAATTATTATGACATGCTGATAATCGATCGAAACCAAAAGAAATTTCGCCTCACTCAGCAGGGAACTACTCTTTATAAAACCTTTAAGGAAATCCTCACCCTTTATGAACGTTTAAGTTGTGAAATTCAGGAAATGAGAAATGTGGTGAGTGGCTCGATCCAAATCTCGACTGTTAACAGTATCGGACTCCATGAATTACCACCTTATTTAAAGTCATTTATGAAGGAATTTCCTTCGGTGAACGCAAGGGTTGAATACAGACGGGCAAACTTAGTTTATGAAGATGTATTGCATGGGACTGCAGATATTGGCTTGGTTGCCTTCCCTGTGAAGCATAAAGAACTCACGATTATTCCATTTGCAACCGATGAATTAATTGTAGCAATGAATCCAAATCATCCATTAGCGACGAAGGAAAATCTATCCATTGAAGAACTGAAAGAGGTTGAATTCATTGCATTTGAAAAAGATATTCCCACTCGAAAAGCGACTGATCAAATTCTCAGAAACGCGGAGGTAGAAGTCTCCATCGTAATGGAATTTGATAACGTAGAAACTGTAAAGCGGGCATTGGAAATCAATGCCGGAGTCGCGATCATTCCCAAAAATACCGTTGCTAATGAAACCGATCGAAAACAATTGGTTACTTGCAAGTTGGATGAAGGTAAGCATATCCGACCACTCTCTCTCATTCACAAGAAGACCCGTATGTTAACTCCCGCCCTTCGATCCTTTATCGAAACAATGCTACACTCTCCTTCTCAAAAGGAGGAATAGTTGAAACTATTTTAAACCACTCGTTTTTCGAAGGTTAGCATTAAAACTTCCCACGATTACCTTACTGCTGATTTTCACAGGGATTCTTTGGCTGTCTGCAGAGTACCAAACCCGTAATATTCCATCCGGACTTTTCTTAAATACACCCCGTAGGTTTTGCATTTCTGGTCTGGTCTCAATTGCATAAAATTTCCCTGCAGGTACAGAAATCTTTTCCTTTTTTCCAGCTCTTACTATAATTTCCCGAAATCTTTTTCCATCACAAGTGGGCAATGTCTTTTGTTGTCCAGATTGAATTTCATCAGTCCTGAAAAAGTAGGCAATTGATAGAGGATCCAATACTTGATTCGGGATTGCTACAGTCGACTGTACCTTTCCTCCTTCCGAGTAGACCGCTTTTTTTTGCTCATAATCATAACGGACAACAATTTTTCGTTTCGTACTCCCCTCCTCTTGTGATTTCCGATAAATAATGGAACGAGAGAAATCGGATGAAACTGTGCTCTCGATACTGGTCCTTACTTTATAAAATCGATCGGCAAAAGAATTAGTTCGGACGGAGAATTTCAAGAGATAGCATAATTCTCCTTCCACTTCTGTCAGAGATTCAACTTGCATAATAGCTGAACCAACGGGGAAAAAACCCCAACTAAGATCATATTCGAGTCGCTCGCCTACTTGAAATGGAAGAGTAGAGTTTGTATCTGCAAGTGAATACTGGACAAAAGAAATAAAGGAGAATAATAAAAAAAAGAACTTTACCATCATGAAGAAAGCGGAACTTCGACGGGGCTTAGTTGCCAAACTTCATCGGCATATTCTCCAATTGTTCGATCCGAAGAAAACTTCCCTGAACCGGCAATATTTCGAATCGCCATTGCTGCCCATCTTTTTTCGTCCTGAAATGCTTTACCAGCAAGATCCTGCGCATCAACATAGGCTCTGTAGTCTGCTAATACAAAAAACGGATCACCCCACTGCAGCAAGCTATTGGGCAGGTCAGAAAGAACGCAACCCTCTTGGGGAGAAAAGAAATCAGAGGCTAACCAATCGAGAACTGCTTTTAATTCATCATCCTCCTCATAAAATTTCTTGGGATCATATCCCTGCTGTTTTAACTCTTCAATTCCTTCCACCGTTTTTCCAAAAATGAAAATATTATCATCTCCTACCTCTTCATGAATTTCAACATTGGCACCATCTAGTGTTCCCATTGTTACCGCTCCATTAAGGGCAAATTTCATATTTCCTGTACCGGATGCTTCTTTTCCTGCCGTAGAAATCTGTTCTGATAAATCGGTCGCTGGAATTATTTTTTCTGCGATCGAAACGCCATAGTTAGGAAGATATGCAATTTTGAGCTTGTTCTTAATTCGCTCATCTTGATTGATCCGGTCTCCCACTAGGTTAATCGCATGAATAATTACTTTTGCTAAATGATAGCCTGGCGCCGCTTTTGCACCGAAAATAAATACCCTCGAGGGAATATCCAAATCCGGATTTTTCAAAAGCCTGCGGTACAAAGTTAAAATATGCAAAAGGTTCAAATGTTGACGCTTGTATTCATGTAGGCGTTTAATTTGCGTATCAAAAATTGCATCCGATTGGATCGATAATCCTATTTCGTCCTTAATCACTTTTGCCAAACGATCCTTACTCGCCTTTTTGATCGCAAGAAATTGTTGCTGAAATAAAGGGTCATCTGCCACTTTTTCTAGTCCCCTCAACTTGCTCAAATCAGTAACCCACTCGTCCCCCACAACTGATGTTACTAAATCTGACAACTCCTGATTACAACTGAGCAACCAACGACGTGGAGTGATGCCATTGGTTTTATTGTTAAAGCGATTGGGGTAAAGTTCGGCAAAATCTTTAAGAAGTCTTTCTTGGAGTAATTTTGTATGTAATGCTGCGACACCATTTACAGAATGACTGCCCACAACAGAAAGGAAAGCCATTCTAATTTGCCCATCTGCAATAATTGCCATCCGATGGTGTCTGTCATGTTCATTGGGCCATTTCTGAACTAATTCCTTTTCCACAAACCTTCGATTAATTTCTCGAACAATATCCAAGTGACGAGGAAGAACCTTTGCAAAAAGTCCCTCACTCCATGTTTCTAAGGCTTCCGGTAAAAGCGTATGGTTGGTGTAAGCAAAAGTTCGTTGTACCAGAGCCCAGGACATATCCCAGCTTAAGTGTTCCACATCCAAAAAGATTCTCATCAGTTCAAGAATCGCAACCGCAGGATGGGTATCATTTAATTGAATCACCGCCTGCTTCGGAAAATCTTCCCAATTTCGTTCTTTCTTGTGAAATCTTCTGATTATATCTTGCAAAGAACAGGATACGAAAAAATACTGCTGAACAAGTCGTAATTCTTTACCGCTTTCTGTCTCGTCGTTCGGGTAAAGAACTTTTGAGATTGTTTCGCCCATCGCCTTTTCACGAACTGCTTCCACATAGCCACCCTGATTGAAAATTTGGAAATCAAGTTGTTCTGATGCTTTTGATTCCCATAAACGAAGAAAATTTACCGTCTTTGCACCGTATCCGACAATGGGTAAATCATAGGGTATACCTTCCACCTCTTTTGTACCCACCCACTGGGGAGAATAATTTCCCAGGTCGTCGTAAGAATGTTCAACTTGGCCGTAAAGCTGAATCTTTTGCGAATATTGCGGACGAATAATTTCCCAAGGATTACCGTTTTTTAACCAATCATCCGGTTTTTCAATTTGTCTACCATTATCAAATTCTTGTTTAAACAAACCGAATTGATAGTGAATACCATAGCCAATCGCAGGCAGGTCCATAGTCGCCATTGAATCAAGGAAACATGCGGCTAATCGGCCTAATCCACCATTCCCCAGTCCCATATCATGCTCTTCCTCGGAAAGAACATCCAATTGGAAACCTAGTTCTGAAAGAGCTTCTTCCACGGCATGCTTTAGTCCCAAATTAGACAGATTCACATTAAGCAAGCGTCCCATCAAATACTCTAAGCTCAGGTAGTATACTCGACGGGTATCCTGCTTACTGTGCTCTTTTTGAGTCTCGATAAAACGATCGATCATCATTTCTTTAACGGCAAGTGAGGTGGCCATCCAAAGTTCAGACTTGGTGGCACTACCCAAATCACGAGCAAGAATCAGTCGTAATTGATGCTTGATCGCATCTTTTACTTCTGCAACTAGAGAATCTTCAGTTTTATCTGCGTGAATTGAAAAGGGACGAGAAAGAGTTTTTTGAGTCATTTGTAATATTTCATATTACAATAACGCAGTCTCCATGCCAATCTTCGAATCAAAGAAAAGTTGGATAATTTTACGGGTTTTTCAAATTCTACTCTTACTCAACGCTAAATTTATGTAAGGTAGTATGCCTGTAGGTATCACCTGGCTTTAGTACGCAACTCTTCCAGCCGTTCTCCCCCTGATGGTTGGGACTGTCCGGGAAAACCTGCGTCTCGAGGCATAAACCGGAACGAAAAGGATAGGACTTCCCTGAATGTCCGAGATAACTACCATCTAGGTAATTACCGGAGTAAAACTGAATCCCGGGTTGATCCGTATAGATTTCCATTTTTCGGCCCGAACCAGGATCTCGCAAGGTCGCGGCATGCCTCAAATTGTCTTCTGTTCCACCCTCATTTCGAATTACCCATGTATGATCATATCCCTTCCCAAATTGTAATTGTTCGTGCTCCTGCTCAATTCGTTCACCAATAATAAAAGGCTTGGTGAAATCTAGTGGAGTTCCAGAAACTTTCGAGATAGAAATCGGAATATTGGTCTCATCTGTCGCTACGAATTTATCTGCAAATAAAGTGAGTTGATGATCAAGAATTGTGGAATCACCCTCCCCTGCCAGATTGAAATAAGTATGATTGGTAAGATTTAAGACAGTTTCTTTGTCGCAAGTGGCAGAATATTCAATCTTCAATTCATTCTCATTGGTTAAAGTGTAAGTAACTTTCGAGACTAAGTTTCCGGGATAACCCTCATCCCCGTCCGGACTTCTCATCGTAAAAACAACACCTGTACCTACATCTTTTATTTTTGCATTCCATACTATTTTATCAAATCCACGCTCACCTCCATGAAGGTGATTCACTCCATTATTAACAGCTAATTGGTATTCTTTTCCATTTAAAGAAAACTTCCCCTTTGCGATCCGGTTTGCATATCGACCCGCAGTAGAACCAAAATAGGGGCTTTTTTCACGATAATCTTTGAGGTTAGAAAAACCGAGAGAAACATTTTCCAATTTTCCGTCTCGATTAGGGACTACGATTTCCTTAACTGTTGCACCGTAATCTAGTAAGCTAACCTGCATCTTATTGGCATTGGTCAGAACAAATAAACTAACTTTTTTTCCGTTCGGCATTTTCCCAAATGTTTTCTTTGCGACTGTCATTGCTTTGTTTTGTGATTTTGTATTTTCGCTTAATCCCAATTGTTCCCGACCCTTCTCGTAAGCAAATTTACTTTTTTCCGTAAGGTAAGATTTACTTTTTACGAATCCATCTTTGGTTTTCTGAGTAATTTCAGATACTGTGCACCCAAAAGATAGAAAAATTACTATGGAAATGAATATAGATTGGTTG
>JABGUO010000126.1 GCA_018646565.1 Opitutia bacterium
GAGGTACTTTCTGAAAATGATGTTCAATCAATCAGCGACCTAAAAGATACTTTCTCTGCAATCAAAAACGAGCTTGGTAAAGTCATTATTGGGCAAGAAGATGCTATTGAACGGATTTTTCTTTGCATGCTTTCCAAAGGACATTCACTTCTTATGGGAGTGCCCGGTTTAGCCAAAACTCTTCTCGTCAATTCCATTGCCCAGGTAACTTCATTATCTTTTGGACGGATTCAATTTACTCCCGACCTTATGCCCTCTGATGTTACAGGCACCGAGATTCTACAGAATAAAAAAGTGGGAGAAGGAAGGGAATTTGCATTCATCAAAGGTCCAATTTTTGCCAATGTAATCCTCGCGGACGAGATTAACAGAACGCCCCCCAAGACTCAGTCTGCTTTACTGGAGGCAATGCAGGAGAAAAGAGTTACCGTTGCGGGAACCAATCATCAACTTCAAGAACCCTTCTTCGTTCTCGCCACCCAAAATCCAATCGAACAAGAAGGAACTTACCCACTTCCCGAAGCCCAATTGGACCGCTTCATGTTTCTTATTCAAATGGACTACCCGACGAGAAATGAAGAAATAGCAATCGCCAAGCACACCACTATTGGATCCCTACCCAAGCTTAAGAAGATCATTTCGGGTAAGAAACTAAAGGAATTCCAACAACTTGTTGAGCGCGTACCCGTACCCGATCATGTCCACGAATTGGCAGTCGACTTGGTTCGCAGAACGAGACCCAACTCCGATGAATCTCCAGCCTGGTTAAAGAAGTTGGTTCAATGGGGTGCCGGACCACGAGCCGTTCAGTATCTAGTAAAGGGAGCAAAGGCACGGGCCGTCCTCGAGGGCAATTATATGACCTCTATGGAGGATGTCGAAAAAGTGGCCAACCCCGTTCTTTCTCACCGGATTCTGACTAATTTCCATGCCCGTTCCGAAGGTATGAACAGTACAGAAGTAGTGGCCCGATTAATCGAAGACGCAAGAAAAGAACAAAGATAAAGGATGGGAAGACGCAAAAAGAGCTACTCTCATTACGTCGATCAAGATTCTCTCTCCCGAATTTCCGGAGAACCACTACTTACGCCTTTCTCCATGGAGGGAAGTATATCCGGACACCATCGAAGTCCCCATAAAGGATCCAGCGTAGAATTTGCAGAGTATCGGGAGTACACCGAGGGAGAGGATCCAAAAAGGATGGACTGGCGGGTGTTTGCCAGGACCGATCGTTATTATCTCAAGGAGTACGAAGCCGAAACAAACCTGAGAGCTCACTTTGCTCTCGACTGCAGCGGTTCGATGAATTTCGGGGATAGCATAAGCAAATTTGAATTTTCAAAAAAACTGCTAAGTACACTCGCATACCTTTATGTCGGTCAGGGAGATGCGGTGGGACTACACACTATCCGAGACCGAAAAACCCAGGTTTTACCCGCCCAAAGAAACCCTTCTCAAATTCAGGAAATCCTGGAAATTATTGGTCCCCTCAAACCAAAAGGCGAAACTCGCCTATCTGCATCACTTCATGAGATTGCCGAGACCGTACGGATGCGTGCCACGATCTTCGTGGTTTCCGATATGCTGGATGACCCAGAAGAAATTATGGATGCTGTCCTCCATCTTCGAGACCGCAAGCACGAGGTAGTGCTCTTTCATGTATTCGATCCCCAGGAACTTAACTTTACCTTTGACCGACCCACCCGATTTGTGGATATGGAGGGAGGAGGTTCCCTCATTACCGAACCGACTGTCATCCGGGAGGAATATCTCGCCCGCTTAAACGCCCATGTCGATCAACTTGAAAAGGGTTGCCTGGAATCTCAGGCTCGCTACCACCAAGTTCGCACGGACAGTCCAGTGGTCACAGTAATTGATAATTTTTCGGCCAACCGTATTAGTGGCAAGGCAGCATGACTTTCCTTCAACCAATTGCCCTACTTGGGCTCTTATTGGCTTTAGCCCCGATCATCATTCATCTCCTGAATCTTCTCAGACACCGAACCGTGCCTTGGGCAGCCACCCGCTTCCTTTTCCAAGCCCGAAAGAGTTCTTCGCGTCTATCGAAACTGAAAAGATGGCTCATTCTTCTCTTAAGAGTACTGGCCTTAGCAGCCCTCGCTTTCATGATCGCTCGACCTACGACGGGAGGTGACTCCCTTTTCTCCCTTTCCAATGGGAGCCCGGAAGTACTTGTCTTGGTTCTCGACAGATCCGCGAGTATGGAAACAACTACGGATAAGGATTCCATGACCAAAAGACAGAAAGCACTGGAAGCCTTTCAATCCTTCGCAAGACCATGGACAGAAAGCCGCCTTGTGGTTCTCGACTCCGCACTGGAGGAACCTTTTTTTATCGATCGTGCTGATTCCTTCAAAGACGAAGCACTCCAGCGGTTTTTCGGACCGACCGATACAGCGGCCGATCTGCCCGGGACCCTCTCGAAGGCGTTGGATTGGTTAGAGGAAACAGGAGTTGGGACAGCCGAGGTTCTCGTAGTCTCCGACATGCAAAGCAGTAACTGGGAGCTTGAACGGAATGCCGATATCATGAGAAAAATAAACCGGACACTTTTTGAAAAAAAGGATTTTTGGAAACTGACTTTTCTGAACATGGCAGACCCACCGCCCTACAACCTCAGTTTGACAGTAGATCAAGTTAATCGAATGCCCAACAAGGTTGAACCAGTCTTAAACTTGCGGAAAAAAGGACGAGGAAAAGAGGAAGTTCGATTGACTGCCCGAATGAATGGTAAATCCGATCTACTGGAAGTTGAATTAGTATCCCAAAGCGTACTGTGGCGCCCTACCTTTGGCCTTAAAAATGAACCGGAGGAAGGATGGATTTCAATCCACAGTCCAGACGATTTTTGCCAATCTGACAACATCTGCTATCTCACCTATGGCTCTACCGAACCTCCGCAAGTTGCGGTACGGGCTTCCAATCCAAGAACCAGCCTAATTCTTCGTTCGGCATCTCAAACCGAACAAGGTGAACTCGCTGATCCTCTCCCTTTAAGCGGTTTCGGAAAGAAGGACATACTTTCCAGAAAGATTCTCATTCATCAAGGGGAAATCAATTCGAAGGTGGAGAAAGTCCTCGAGGAATTTGTCATCAAGGGAGGAAGCCTTGTTCTTTTTCCACCCGAGGTAACAAGTTCGGATGGTTCCAAATTACTTTCCTGGAATTCCATGGAGGAAAAGTTGGAAGATGAAATTTTTCAAGTCAGTAACTGGAGGGAAGATTCTGGACTCCTTACCAATTCATCGGACGGCAACCGGCTACCCCTCGACCGCCTTGCAATCAAAAGACGCAGAACTCCGCAACAAGGAGAGGCCCTGGCCTACTATTCGGATGGCAAGCCCTTCCTCTCCTGTCTGACTCTCGGGAAAGGGATTGTCTATGCCTTTTCAACTCTTCCTCTAGATAGTTGGTCGAGTATGTCCGATGGCTATGTCCTCGTCCCTGCCCTACAGCGACTGATCGAGGAGTCCTCCTCCTCCAACTCCTTTATCCAGTCTTGGTTCTGCGGAGAGAAGGAATCTAAAGAATCTATTTTATTTGAACCGATTGGAGATGCAAAAGACAATGTTCCCTATCTCCATGCAGGAATCTACAGGGTTAATGGAAGGCTCACTGCGATCAACCGTCCCAAGAGCGAAAATGACACCTTATTCCTGACAGTAGAACAAATCCTCGAGAAACTCCCGAGTATTTCCCCCCGCCTGTTAGAAGACGAGTCTTCCTCCGGTTCAAATGACCGGTCGGAAGCCTGGTCCTTTTTTCTGACCCTTTGCCTAATCCTGCTTTTGGGGGAGGCATTGTTAGGTCAACCGGCATTGGCACGTGAAAACAAGGCCATTTCGATCAATGCTTGAATTTTTGGACTGGCGACTTACTTGGGATTGGTTCGACCTTTTGCTCGTTCTATTTGTCTTGGCCCTCAGCATATTTCTGTCTTGGCGTGCTTGGAATCGTTCTGGAAAAAAGAAAAGTATTCTGGCTCTTGAAATCTTTCGTTTCTCGATTGTAGCGCTGATCCTAATTACTCTGTTCAACCCTGAAAAAGTGAATAAACAGGAAAAGCAGGACCCTCCTGAAATCATCTGCCTGCTCGATGTATCGGAAAGTATGAGTACCCTCGACACCATAGACTCAAACGGTTCCATCGGCTCGCGCATTGAATGGGCACGCAAAGCCATTGATTCGAAATGGAGAAAAAGTCTCGAGCAGAACGCAACCGTAACCCTAACCCCATTTTCATCTGGAGAAGGTACCGGTGCTACTGATCTCGCCCTCGCACTTGAAGAATCCTTAGAAGACGGTGATAACCTTAAGGCGATTCTTTTTCTTTCGGATGGAGACTCAAATACCGGACCCTCCATTCTTTCGTTGGCCGGAAAATGCCGGGCGGCTTTGGTTCCAGTATACAGTATACAAATCGGTGCTGCCAAACCGCTACCCGATCTTTCACTTGATGATGCCTTTGCCCCCTCCTTTGCCTTGCAGGATGAAAAAATTACCATTAATTATCGAGTCAGCAACACCTTCGAAAATCGACGTGAGACAATCCTCAGGCTGTTCGCAAACGACAAACTGGTAACGCAAAAACCCTTGCTAATTCGTGCTTCAGAAGACACCGCCGGGGGTATTGCGTGGATGCCTCCAAACGAAGGAAATTATGAGCTAAAAGTCTCTGTGCAAGAGGTTCAAGGTGAAAGCTTACCGGGAAATAACGAAAGGATACTTTCCACTCGGGTTGAAAACAAGATAATCAAAGCTCTTATCGTCGATTCTTTCCCCCGTTGGGAATATCGTTTTTTACGCAACGCTCTGGACAGGGATCCAGGGATTGACATGAAATGCATTCTTTTTCATCCCGGTATTGCCCCGGGAGAAGGAAAGGGATATCTCCCCGGTTTCCCGAGCACCAAAGATGAACTCGCTTCATTCGATGTCGTTTTTCTCGGTGATGTGGGACTGGGTGAAAACGAACTTAGCGAGGAACAATGTCAAAACCTGGACGAACTCATTCGTCTACAAGCTTCCGGATTGGTTTTCCTTCCTGGGCGCAGAGGAAGGCAATTGACCTTCACTAATTCTCCGATATCCGATCTTTTGCCCATCGTGTACGACCCTCAAAAACCCACTGGTCTCGGAACCTCGAACCAATCGAAGTTGGAGCTGACGGCACGCGGCAAAGATCACTGGCTAACCAACCTCCGAGGAGCAGGAGAACCAGACCGGCAATTTTGGGATAGACTTCCCGGGTTTCATTGGTCTGCCATAGTAAGCAAAAGTAGACCAGGATCCGAGGTGTTGGCCGTTCATTCCAATTTCCGTAACGACTGGGGACGTATGCCCACCTTGGCCATCCGCTATGCCGGAGCCGGAAAAACTCTCTTTCTCGGCAGTGACGGAGCGTGGCGATGGAGACGGGGAGTCGAAGACAAATACCACTACCGTTTCTGGAGCCAAGTCGTACGTTGGATGGCCCACGGGAGATATTTGGCAGAAAAAGAAGGCATTCGTTTGATTCCCGATCCGGAGAGGCCAAAGTCCGGAGAAAATGTTTTTGTCCGCTGTATTGTCTTGGATAAAGCCGGTTTTCCTTTGGAGGATGGTGAGGTGGACGGTGTAATTATTCATCCAAGAGGACAAAGGGAAAGCCTTCGCTTCGCTGCTGACGAAGAAGGACCGGGCGTCTATCTGGCCTCCTTCAAGGCCCGGGAACCAGGAGATCTTCGCATGGAGGTCAAGACTTTCCCTGCAGAAAGAGAGTTAGGCATGACCCTTAAAGTTGAAAGGCAAACGAAAGAGAAACTAGGTCAACCGGTAGTCTCACGCGACTTACTCCAGCTAGCCCGATTAACGGGAGGGAAATCAGTAAACTATCAAGAGTATAATGAGGTAACCCAAGCACTTTCCTTTCTTCCCGCCCCCCAAGCCGTAATTCAAATCCATAGGCTTCGTACCGATACCACATGGGGACTTTTTCTCTTTGGATTACTAGTAATTTACTGGACGGGGCGCAAACTGGTAGGGATGATTTAACAAGATGAATGAATTGAACAGACAAAATAGAGAATTACCTCAAGCAATGAGAGATGACACCTTGCCCTCATCGTTGATTGAATCTCTTACCAACCTGACAAGGCTCTCCCGTAAAATCTTTTCGATCAAGTTCGGATCTCTTTTACTGGTTTCTCTCTGCATGTCTTGGTTGGGTCTTTTTATTTCAGACCGGTTATGGGATACCCCCATTAGCGTTCGATTACTAGTAAGTTGTTCGGGATGGCTTGGGGCGATTTTATTCGCCTGGATGATCCGTAGAAATGCCTTTTTGAAATCCACCTCACCCAAGTGGCTCGCCAGGCAAGTGAGAGCGAAGTTCGGTGGACCGGGCGATCGTTTTTTAGGTATCATTGAATTGGCGGAAAAAAGGAATACAGATTCCCCCCACTATTCCGAATCTCTTTATCAAGCCGCTCTTCAACGGGTCGAAAAAGAGATCTCGCACCTGTCCCTTTCGGAGACCTTCGACCGACAGTCAGGCAGACGGGCAGGCATTGCTGCAATACTTTGCCTGTTCGCCACACTCGCCTGCTTTTATACTTACCCTGGACTTGCCCAAAACGCCTCTATGCGTTGGGCCTCTCCCTGGTCAAACCTCCAACGTAAGACCCTCACCCGATTTTCCGAAGTTCCCTCAATTCTTCATATCGCAAAAGGAGAAACAACCACCCTTCCGCTTACCTTGGCCGATGATTCAGAAAAAAAACCCGATGAGATTCAACTGAGTGGTCCCAATGATCTTATCCTCAAGGCCGACAGGAAGGATAATCTTTATAAATTCCTCATACCGGGCCAGCAAAAAACGAGGAGATTAGAACTCAAGGCCGGAGACTACAGAGGGGAAATAACCCTGGTTCCTCTTACACGGCCAAGCATAGAACTATTCCAGGCAACGGTTTCTTTTCCTCAATACCTATCACTCCCCGATTATAGAACCGATTCATTTACGAGATTAGTCTCCTTCCCCATTGGTTCGGATTTGATTATCAAAGGTCAAACGGACCGGGAACTCTCGAATGTTACTGCTTCCTCCGACACCGGTCCGCTTAACTCGGAAAAAAATAAGGATTCATTCCTCATTCGATTGAACGATGTGGAGAAGGACCAATCGGTGGAAATTGGTTTCATTGATCAGTTTGGTCTCACACCAAAACAAAATCACTTCATTGATTTACTTGCTCTGCCAGATGCTCCTCCAACCATTAATATCAGTAAATTGCCATCCGAATCTTCCATTCTCCTTTTCGAGACTAAGACCCTCGAGATCATGGCAAAGGACGACTTCGGGGTAGCCGAGAGTCGCCTAAAAATGAAAGCCATCCGTGGGAATGACCTCCTCATCGAAAGCACACTTTATATCCAAACCGAAAAAGAAAGTAACCTTTCCGTAACCAACTTTGATTTCCCCTTCGATCCAAGACTCTTTACACTCCAAGACGGAGACATCGCTGAATTCAGTGCTCAAGTCCTCGACCGAATGCCAGGTCGGGAATTGAGCTCGTCCCGAACTGTAAGGTTTTTCGTCGTAGGTCCCGAAAAGCATGCCCAACTCATTCGGGAAAATATGGAGACAATTATTTCACGCACTTCCGAAATTGCTCGTGAACAGGAAAGCCTTCTGATGGAAACAATCGAAATCGAAGAGTGGGTGGAAGACAGTGAAGAATCCCTCGATCCGAAGACGGTGCAAAAACTTTCAAAATTGGCCGACATGCAAAGAACGAATTCACGCAACCTAAGAAATAATGCGGAAGAAGGAATGAAGGTGCTAGAAGAGGCAGCAAGAAATCCGGTCTTTGATCAAGAAGCCCTGGAGGATTTTGGAGAAACTCTTGAAAAGATGAAAGGCGTAGCCTCCAGTAAGATGAATCCCGCCAGTTCAAAAATGAACCAGGCCCAAGCATCCAACCCCTCCTCGGCCTCGGAATCGCTCGCCGAAGCCGAACAACTCGAGCGTGAAGCGATTAGCGAACTTCAGGAAATACTGGCTGACAGTTCGGAACAACTCGACAGGCTCGAAGCACTTAATTTTGCCCAACGTCTTCGAAAGGTGGAACAGACCGAAAAGAACTTAACCAAGGGAATACTCAAAATTCTACCCGCATCCATTGGAGCAAATATTGAACTACTAACACCAAAGGTTTCAAAAGAAAAAGACCGGATGGAAATGCTCCAATTCGACACCCATTTGGAGGCGGGAGAAATTCAAAAGGAAATTAGCCGGTTTCATGAAAGAACGGGCAAAGAGGTCTACGGAGAGGTAAGTAAATTAATGGAGAAAGAAAAGACAGAAAGTGGATTACTGACGATCTCGCACAAAATTGAACGTAATATAGCCTTCGAGGCTATGGACGAACTTGAATCATGGGAAGAGAAATTCAAAGTGTGGGCGGACATGCTCGATGCACAAATCTCTCCGTCGGGGAGCGGTTCGGGGCAAGGCCAAGGAGAGGGAATGGGAAAAGACATCACAGAACAAATCCTCGCTCTTTTGAGAATCCGCGATGGTCAAGGGGATATTATTAAGAAGACTCAAATCGTTGACAGCGGTAACTTTAAAGCAAAGCGTGAAAACTGGACAAACACCCTCAACGATCAACAGCTAGAACTCATGCTTGATCTGACCGATATTCAAATCGAGCTCGCCGAGGAAAGTCTCAATCCCCTATTTGACGATACCCATACCGCAATGTCCGAATCGGCTATCGGGTTAAAAAAAGGCGAAGTAGGAGAAGTAACACAAAAAGCCCAAACTCAATCCAAGGAGATCATAACCGACCTAATCAACCTAATTTTGGAGACGAACAACTCCCCACAATCGAGTACTCAGGGACTCAGCATAACGGCGATGCAGTTCCTAATGCAGCAACTAGGACAGGGAGGTGAAGGAAAAGCCCCGGTCATGACGGCCGGAAAATCAGGAGGAGGTTCGAACCAAGGAGGATCGAGCGACCGCGATCTTGGCGAAAACGCAGGTGAAGTCCTAAACTTACCTAAAGACTCCCGGAAATCTAGGAAAAGCGGTGGGATGTCTCAATCCCCTCCTCCTGAGTTCAAAAAAATTATGGAAAATTATTTTAGGAGTATAGAAGAATGAAGAGAAAACTTTTGCTTTCACTACTCATTTATTCCTCGCTGTTCTGCCCACTGGTCGGACAGGACCTTTTCGAACAATCAAATGATTTACTCGTTCGAGAGATTGACGAAACATACCGAAAAGGTCTGGAGTTTCTAGCCGAAAGCCAAGAAGAGAGAGGTTGCTGGACGGACAGCTCCTATGGTTCCCAACCAGGAGTGGTAGGAATGGCGATCCTCGCCTTTCTAGCCCGCGGTGATGATCCGGAGTTTGGACCCTACCGCATTCATGTCAAAAGAGCCATGGATGCCCTACTCAAAGATCAGAATCAGAAAACTGGTTACATAGGCAACTCCATGTATAATCATGGATTTGCCACTCTTGCATTGGCGGAAGCGTATGGGCTTACTAATGATCTCAGGCTTGGACCTGCTCTCGAAAAAGCCACCAAGTTGATCGTTTCCTCTCAAAAAGCCAACTCGAAAGGAGGCTGGAGATACAGTCCCGAAAGCCTGGATGCAGACACTACCGTTTCGGGTGCTCAGTTGGTAGCTTTATTTGCGGCCCGAAATGCAGGAATTAAAGTACCCGAAGAGGCCATTGAGAAAGGGAAGGCCTTCCTTCTCTCCTGTCAGGATTCAAACGGTGGCTTTGGATACACGACTGCAAGTGGTGCTAATTTGCCCCGATCAGCAATTGGTTCACTCATTTTATCCTTGGCCAAGGACACCAATACGGATGCGTACCGAAATTCTGTCGAATTCCTTAAGGAAAATTCACAGTTCGGGGATCAGGGCCATAAATACTACAGCCTTTATTACACATCACAAGCAATGTTCAGGGCAAGCCCATCCATGTGGAACTCCTGGAATTCTCAAAACTTCAAACTGCTTCAGTCCACACAAACAGAAAACGGTTCATGGAATGGAAATTACGGAAAGACATTCGCCACTACCGCAGCACTTCTTTCCCTCGCCTTGAATTATCGCTATCTTCCCATTTACGAAAGATGAACCTGCAGATCACTCCTTTTTTAATTTTTTGTTTTTGGATTGGAATCGTTCGATTATTTGCACTCGACCCAGTTACCTCGGACCCCTTCCTTTTACCTACTGACTCCAATCAAACAGAACAAAAAAAGTTCAATCGAATTGGAGAAGAAAAAATTAGACTCTCTGATGATTCCGAGCTCACTGGATATTTAATTAGACTCGATGCCGAGCAAAATTTATTTTGGCAAAATAAATCAATTTCGGGAGAAATTAATTTTAATTATAGATCAGTTTCAAACATTTTTTTTAATCGATCTAGTCCTCCTAAAAAAGCAATATCCAAAAAAGAAAAGGCACTACGATTATACTTCAAAAACGGAGATAAGTTGAAATGTAATTTTATTGAATTAACCAAAACTCACCTGCTAGTAGAGACGGGGTTCTCCGATCCGATCAGGGCACCAATTGATGCTATTCAAAAATTAGAATTTCTTCCCACTACCCATGAATCTCTTTTCTATCCTTCAATGGGAATGGAAAAATGGAAGAAAAGTAATAGTAAATCATGGTCTTATGAAGATGGAGATTTTGTATCCATATTTTCAGGTAGTACCGGGAAGTCTCTGCCCAGAAAGGATGTCATCGAAATCGAATTTGATGCGGAATGGGAACGGTCTTTTTATCTGGCCTTGAGAATTTTTTCCGATTCCGATGGGTCAAGTTATGGAAATGTTGGCTACCATCTTTCTTTTTCAAATAACAGGATTAATCTACAGGCAAACAAGAGGATAAAAGGCCGAATAATCAGAGAAACGCTAGGCTCATTAATAGTCCAGGAAATGAACAATCAAAAGAAAGTACACATTTCATTACTGGCACACCGTGGAAAAAAAGAATTTATCATTTTCATCAATGGTAAACAGGTGGCCCATTGGAAGGATTCAACTGAAGATTTCCAACCCGATGGAGATGGGATTCTTTTTATCAATCAGGGTGGAAATTCATATATCCGACTAAAGGAAGTAAATATTGCCGGGTGGGATGGTTCCTTTTTCCCATCAAAGGAAAAGGAAATGCCTGCTCCCAAAAATTCAAATTATATTGTCTTTACGAACGGTGACTCCACGATTTTGAATTCAATTTCAGGAGAAGAAAATGCCTTTTCACTCGGTACAAAAAGAGGGGTATTCAGCCTTCCCTTGAGTCGTGTTCAAAGTGTTCATTTCAATAAGGAACCTATCCTGCCCCAAGCCGAAAAATCGAAAGAGCAAATTTTGCTTACTCAATCTCTCGGTCAGATAAGTTGTAATATTCTATCCATTTCTAAGGAAACTTTACATGCTGTTCATCCAGATTTTGGAAAATTCAAAATCTCCTTGGATACTGTTCAACAAATGAAATGTAATCAACATTTACTTAGAATGCGTAACTACTTAGGGAAAATTGCAGATGCCCAAAAAGCCCTCAATAAACAAAACCCGGAACTTGCCCTTTCCATTCTGGATTCCCAACCCAATGACTTACGATCCTGGTATTGGTCAAGACTTTCGTTTCTCGCCAAATGCATGCAGTCCAAAGAAATCCTAAGTTTTTCACCACATCCAGAGAAAGGACTTTTTTCTGCATCCTTCGCGGGTAACGAAGATACGGTTCTTACTCTGTGTAAAGAAGGAGAATATGCCTTGTGGAGCGGGCATGCAAAGTTGGCTTCAGGTTCTTTCTCCGATCCCGCGAAATTCCCCAATGAAGTGGGTCGTTTTTCCAATGAGGCACAACGCGCCGTTACTCTCTCGAATCCCTACTGGATCGGGGAAACAGAAATCACTCAGGAACAATACGAACTTGTCACATCTAAAAATCCAAGTCTCGACAAAAACAGTTCATTCCCCGTGATATGTTCATGGTTCGACGCACAAAAATTTTGCAAAGAATTAAATAAACAACAAAAACCGCCCACCGGGTATATTTGGAGATTACCCACAGAGGCGGAGTGGGAACTTGCCTGCCGGGCAGGCAGCGATGGACCATTCTGTGAAAGTATAGTAGGACCAATGAACCACGATGTGGAACTCAGTGAAAAACACCTTGATCAATTCGGCTGGTTTGCCGGTAATTCCGGAAATAAGATTCATCCAGTTAAACAGAAGCTTCCAAATTCTCTTGGACTTTATGACATGCATGGAAATGTTTGGGAATGGTGTCTCGACTCAACCCAGAGTGAAAAGGTAAATATGCTTGAACAACGAGTTTCGGGGGAAATTAATCCTTTCTCTACCACCGGAAATTGGAAAACCTTACGCGGCGGTTGTTACGATGTAAAGGCTGACCGTTGTCGTACAGCTTATCGAGGAGCGAATGCACCTTCAATTGTACAGGGTGACCGTGGATTCCGAATCGTTCTAGGTCCGATTCTTAATTACGAAGGAAATTCAACCAGAAATGAATTTTCCAATAAGACTATAGGCTTCGATCAATTCAAACTTACTCTTCTCCCTATTTTACCAAAAACTTTTTTGATGGGAAGTCCGGGTATTCTATCCTCACCAAAGGCAATAACCAGAGCATTTGGAAATGAATTCATTACCGGTTCGAGCGATGGAATAATAGGAATTACCGATTTTTCAGGTCGTCCGATAGAACAAATTGCCGACCTCAATTCATCGATTACCAGTATTGATTCAACCGCAGACAAGCAGTGGATCCTTGCAGGGTGTGCAAATGGAGAAGTGTACTTGTTTGATGGAAAATCTCTGAAGTTAAAACATAAAATCACGCAGCATACCTTCGCGGTAACCAGCTCGGTATTTGCTCCGAACGGTCGGAGTTTTTCGACCTCTGGGTTGGATGGTAAATTGCATACTTACCGCTTGCCAAAAGCTGATAAAAAATGGTCGGTCTACGGAACCGATCACAATACCAGTTTCGATTTCCTTGAATACAATTCTGATGGATCGAGAATTCTGACATCCGGGCTGGGCGTGCTTCCCAAATTATTTAATGCTCATAACGGAAAGGAAATTAAGTTAAACCCATTTCCGTATATTGGATGCGTGAAAAGCCGCTTTTTTCCGAATGAGGAATCTTTTGTCTCTGTCACGCAATCGGGAATGCTGCTGTTTACCGAAACTAGCCGCGGACTGGTTTATCAGATTGTAAAATTAAACCTGAAAAACATTATTGATTTTTCATTTTCACCCTATGGAAAAAAAATCATTTTTTCAACAAGTGAAGGAATTTGTTCAGTTAGAAAAACTCCCATCATTAATAATATTTGTATTCAGGACGAAACGAAAGGATTCAAACAATCCCCCGATTTCTTCTTTGCTTTAGCCAATAAAACAGAGCCCTATTCAAAACAACTGCCAGACTTCCTCACAGATCTTGACGGTCCTGTTAAACCTGACTTCTCAAAAAAAGGATATCGACTTTCCCCTGATAAAAAACTCGTACTGACCACGCTTGATGGAGCCCTGCGGTTGTGGTGTTTTGAAACGGGTCAGTGGATCTCTACTCTTGGAGATAAACTTATTTCTCCTTTTGTTGATTGCACATTTTCACCCGACGGAAGCCTTATCGTAGCAAAACTTGAAACGAATGAATTGCTGATTTATCCTACCACTAATCCTCCTGGTTTGGGTACTCCTAAATATAAAGTGTATAGCCAAGTCGATTCTTGGTTTGATTAACTTCATAAAATCAAAAATTTATTTTAAGGTTGTATCGAGATTAGCAAGTGATACCAATTGAGTATTGCCCAATCTTTGCTCAAATAATTTTACCACAGTGAAAACAAAAGTTCGTTTACAATTCGTATCTGTTTTTGGACTCCCTTTTCTTTTTTTCTTGTTACTAGGTTGCTGGGGAAGTTCCCCGACCGCGTTGCCTGATGCTCCCCCTCCCTATCCGGACTCACCGTTTCCACAAGGAAGTCA
>JABGUO010000127.1 GCA_018646565.1 Opitutia bacterium
ATTTACTTCAATTGTTTCATCACAAACTTCTCTTGAATTACCCTGCACATTAACCGGAATTTTATCGCTATGAAAACTTACTTTCCCCATTTCAACAATTATTACCGATTTATCTTCAGATACCTGACAAGATACAACTCCGCCCAATGTCTCGACTTGAAAGGGTTGTGTGGACACTTTTTTTATATCCCGTAAATATCTGGCAAATATTCTCAGTCCATTCCCACTCTTTTCAGCTTCACTTCCATCCGGGTTTAGAATTCTTAGCTTATAATCTGCCCGGTCTGATTCTGTAGGTCCGAGTAGAATTCCATCGGAGCCCAAACCAAAATTACGGTGGCATATCCGGATGATTTCCTTTTCCGAAAATGTGATGTCTTTTCCCTTGGGGTCAAAAACGAGATAATCATTTCCTAGAGCGTGATATTTTTCGAATTCCATAATAGGTGAAAATATTGTTTAGCAATTTGTTTGAGACGATTTAATTCTTTCCGAAACCCATTGAGCAATCAAATGATCTTCCGATTCAGACTTTTTAACAATACGTAAGAATTCTGCCGGATGGATGTCATTAGTCCCAAAGAATGCCCTGTCTCCCCCACAGCAAAACATTGTATCAAAGGGAAGTTCACCTCTCAATTTAGCTCTGGCTTTACCTATGACTCTTGGAAGCCAGGTGATACCATTAAGCTCTTCGGTTTTACCCGGAAGTGCCTTTGAATCGAGTTTCTCTAGCGAATGAATTCCTTTTTGTTCTTCAATAAAAAAATCTCTTCGTAAATCATGAATAAGAAGAAAAGTACCAAGATCTGGAGTTCCTTCACATACCCAGTCTTCAACATAATCAAAAATATCCATTTTATTGAGACCAATTTTATTCAAAAATGGAAGATCGTGCTGGATTGGAAAAGTATCGGCAGAAGTATTTCCATTACGGTATAGTTTTACTGCATTCTCCCAAATTCGAACTAATTCTTTTTGATAATTAAAATTCATCAAGAAGTGATCGAAAAACTTCAGGCAACTGTCAACCTAAGATGTTTTTGCGAGTCGAAAATCGAGTTGCTTGTCCGATACAAAAACTTTGTCAATATGAACGCTGATTTCTTGGCCAAGCTTTAATTGAATCTTTGCATTTCTTGCGACGAGCGAAGTACCATTGGAAGAGACTCGGTAACCCAGTTCACGGGGAAGTGTGCGAATCGGTACGAATCCGCGTGCGAGGGTGTCAATCAGTTCAATAAAGAATCCTCTTCTAGAAATCTCAGTAATGATAGCTCGATGTGACGGTGCAGGTCTTTTTCCAATATCTCTTTTGTAGTACAGTAATAGTTTATCTTTTACTGATTCCCTCTCTGCATCGACGCTATTTCGTTCGGTTATGGACAAATGCTTTGCCGTTCCTTCCAATCGAGCGTGGTCTATTTTCTTTCTCTTATTTCCACGGACATGATCTTCAATAGTTCGATGAACAATCAAATCGGCATATCTACGAATGGGAGAAGTAAAATGAAGATAATCATTCTTCGCCAGTCCATAATGTCCATCGGGGGTACTCTTATAACAAGCCTGTTTCAAACTTCTTAAGAATTTAATTCGGAGAACCTGAGACAGGGGATGCTTATTCATTGCCGTAAGCATTTTAGTCACTTCCTTCCTTCCGGTTAGTTCACCGCATGAAATGCCAAATACTTGTAGAAAGGCTCTTAATTCCTCCAAGTTTTCCGGATCTGGGTCTGGATGAACCCGAAAAACGCCCGGTAATTTTTGTTTTCGTAATTCAATTGCAAGCCGTTCGTTTGCTAAAAGCATAAACTCTTCAATCATGTGATGACTTTCATCACTTTCTGACTGCAAAATTTCTTCAGGTTCCCCTTTTTGATCAACTAAGATTTTTACCTCTGTTGATTCCAAATCGAGTGAACCTTTTTTCATCCGTTCGGCCCGGAGTACCCTTGCAATTGAAGCAATTTTACGAATATTTACCTGCAGGTCCCGAAGGAGATTATCAGGGATTTCATTTAAGAGTTTTCCAGGGTTCCCAGAATAACGACTAGGGGGTGGCTTGGCAGATTTAATCTTTTCGAGTTCATCTTCCTTCAAAAATAGACTGGCTTGTTCATAAGTTAGTCTTTTATCGCTTAGAATAACTGATTCAGTAATTTTTGAACGTACTACATTACTTTCTTTTGAGAAGACAAAAAAGACAGACTTACCCAATCTCTCCTCGCCCTCCACTAAACTACAAATCCCACTTGATAAACGATGGGGCAGCATGGGAACGACTTCCCCC
>JABGUO010000128.1 GCA_018646565.1 Opitutia bacterium
CCCGATTTACTATCACGAGCGAATGGAATGGGAGCACGCGAGAAGTAGAGTGCATGTCCATTGTTATCCATGACCACCTTTACTTGATTGGGGTCGAGGAAATCTTCTTCTGATTGAAAAATCGAGGCAAGGGTCGAAATCGATACATCTTTATGAGAAAGAGCCTCAGAAAGCATAAGAATTTGATCTCGCATGACCATTGGCTCATCAGCCTGCACATTAATCAAAAGGTCTCTTTTTAAAATTCTATTTGCGATGGCAATTCGATCAGTCCCCGAGGAAAGATGGGGAGGAGTTACAATAACATTGTAGCCAGATGACTCTAAAACAGACTTGAGTTCATCTCCATCGACCGCGAAATAAAGATCAAACTCGGGAACTTGTTCTTTAATCCTCTCTGCAGTTCGTAAAATAAGAGGTTTTCCGCCTGCATCCGCTAAAAGCTTTCTTGGAAATCGAACAGATGCAAGACGTGCAGGGACTATAATAGTTGGATTTTTGGTAGGAACCATAAAATAGAATTCATTGGGAATCACTTCTTGAGTTGTCGCAAGCAAAACCAAGCGATAGTATTATTCAATATTTTTTTTATGATAAAGCCATCAGAATCAACCATGCCCAACTTTAACAAAATCGACCGCTTTTCTTTACCCGACGAACGAGGCCGATTTGGTCCCTATGGCGGATCTTATGTACCGGAGACACTTTCTCACCCGTTAAGTGAACTGACTGCAGCTTATCTGAAAGCGAAGCAAGACCCTGCATTCCAGGAAGAATTAGCTTTTTTACTTCGTACATTTGCAGGAAGGCCGACCGAGTTATACTTTGCAGAACGCCTGACAAAAGAAATCGGAGGTGCTCAGATTTACCTAAAGCGAGAAGACTTACTCCATACCGGTGCACACAAAATAAATAACGCACTTGGACAAGCTCTTCTTGCAAAAAGAATGGGGAAAACACGAATTATTGCCGAGACTGGAGCTGGGCAGCACGGAATTGCAACTGCATCTGTCTGTGCACACTTCGGATTTAGTTGCGTAATTTATATGGGGGCTGAAGACATGCGGCGCCAGGCTCTTAATGTGTTTCGCATGAGATTGAGCGGGGCAGAGGTTCGCGGAGTTGAATCAGGAAGCAAAACCCTTAAAGAGGCAATCAATGAGGCAATGAGAGATTGGGTAACCAATATAAATGATACTCATTACATACTGGGTTCGGCGTTAGGAGCACACCCCTACCCCGGCATGGTCCGGGATTTTCATCGAATAATCGGGGAAGAAACCAAAAAACAATTTTTGAACCTCGAAGGAAAACTACCAGATGAAATGATCGCATGTGTTGGGGGAGGCAGTAATGCGATTGGATTCTTCTTTGATTTCCTGGAAGAGGAGAATGTTCGACTAATTGGTGTAGAGGCAGGGGGCAGGTCTCTTGAAGACGGTCAGCACGCAGCGAGGTTCGAGGGAGGAAAACTGGGAGTGTTACAGGGTTGTAAAACTTGGATTTTACAAAATGAAGATGGCCAAATCAATCAGACCCACTCAGTTTCGGCAGGATTGGACTATGCCGCAATTGGGCCGGAGCATGCTTTTTACCGGGATCGTAATCGTATTGAGTATGCCAATGCCAATGACCAGGATGCTTTGAATGCCTTTCAACTCCTCTCATCAAAAGAGGGAATTCTTCCGGCTCTAGAAACTTCTCATGGACTTGCTTATGCATTTAAGAGAGCAAGTGAAATGACAAAAGATAAAGTTATCTGTGTTAATCTAAGCGGGCGAGGAGATAAAGATGCTATGGAAGTTGCCCGCTTACTCGGAAAAGATGATACATTTGCACAACAATCATGAATAGTATGACGGGGTATGGAATGGCCTCCATTACTTTTGATAACCTATCGATTGAAATTGAGGTCACATCGGTCAATAAGAGACACCTTGAAACGATTGTATCGGCCCCAAAAGAATGGCAACGATTTGAGTATGATGCCAATAAGCAGA
Source organism: Opitutia bacterium (assembly GCA_018646565.1). Taxonomy (GTDB): domain Bacteria; phylum Verrucomicrobiota; class Verrucomicrobiia; order Opitutales; family Seribacteraceae; genus Seribacter. The sequence goes on from JABGUO010000128.1 coordinate 2,001, forward strand.
TTAAATCTTTTTTTCAAAGAGGTAGAATTCGAGCTGCAATCAATCTCAGTAAATGTGCCGAAAATGAGGTGCAAGGTCTATTTGAAGAATCGATTATCGAAAAAGACCTTGAATATTTGGAAGGTTTTCTTCGCCAAAAAAAACAAGATTTTAAAATTACCCCCGATGTACTGCTGAGATTGGCAGAATTACGAAAAAATCAGTCTAAATTCCCTCCCCTGGATAAGGTATATAAAGATCTGGAAAAAGCGCTCACTGATGCGTGTAAAAGTATGGGTAAAATGAGAGAAATCGAAGGTACTGCTATTAAACATGACCTGACTGAGAGAATTAACCGTGTAACTGATTTCATCTGCGAAATGGAAGCACAGTCCAAGGGGATGGAACAAGAACACAAAGATAAATTAATGGAGCGCCTAAGAAAATCGAATTTATCTATTGATCAGGATGACGATCGAATTCTTAAGGAGGTTACTCTATTTGCAGAAAAGTCAGATACGTCGGAGGAAATTACCCGCTTAAAAAGCCATTTGAGTCAAATGTTAGTTACTTTCGAAGCGAATGGAAGTATCGGAAGGAAGATCGAGTTTATACTTCAGGAAATCTCGCGCGAACTCAATACATTCTGTTCGAAATCAACTCGTACTCAATGTACTAACATTGCTCTCAACGCACGGACTGAAGTTGAAAAAATGAGAGAACAATCCTTAAATATTGAATAGTCAGATCTCTAAGAATCTTGAGAGACCTTTAATTTTTCTAAATTTCTCGCGTTTTTGCCTTCCTGCAAACCAACGAACATATAACTAATTGCCCCAATGAAAATCCCTGCGTCTGCGATATTAAAAATAGGGTAATCGTAATTGAGCAATGGAAGATAGACATCAATGAAGTCAACCACTTCAGCCGGTTCTCTGAATATTCGATCGCATAAATTACCCGCAATCCCTCCACAAATAAGACCGAATATAATTTGTAAATTGGGTTTAAAGAGTTCGAGATTTTTTCTAAACAAGAAAATGAGAACGAGAGCCATTGCAGCCAAGCCCGTCAAAACCTCAGGATAATCAGAAAACATACTCCATGCGGCCCCGGGATTGGTAACATAAGTAAATTCCAAAAAGGCTTTATGCCCATTCATCCAATCCAGAACTACTATTGGGAAATTTCTTAGGTCATCGGCGTTTTCAACTGCCCAATGTTTTGTGGCAAGGTCTAAAACCCATACCACAGAAAAGAAAATCCAAAATCGAAGATAGGTCACCGAGAGCAATATTGTGATCAGCGGAAGAGTATTAGCTATCGTCCCCGAGCGTAGAATCGGAAATAGTGGCAAAAATCCCCCCGCCCATATCACGTTCCCTTCGGTTTCTTTTCTCGTAAAGAGTTTGTCCTTCAAGTGAAAACCTAGTGAATGGAACCACTTTTAAACGAGATTTCTTGATCGGTTTCTCTGTTTCTTGACAAATGCCAAAAGTACCATCAAAAATTCGATCGATGGCGTCCTCGATCTCCTCCAGTGCTTCCTGCTCGGTAGCAACCATAGAGAGTGCGACGTCCCGATTAAAGGATTCAGAACCAGAGTCCGCAGAATTAATCGATAACTCCCCAGAAGACTCCCGAGCCGATGCACCTAATGTCTCATTCGACCGCTGACCGAGCGCTCCTTTTAAGGAATGTCTCAAATTCATTAAGTCATCATAGTAAACTGCCCACTCTTTGGGAACTTTTTGCGCATCTCGAATGGGGCGCGTTGGACCAACAGAAACGCCAAAACCCAAAATATCATCCACCGAAGCGGTTTGTAATTTTTTTACTTTTACCGATTTTCCTGTTTTTTTGGGTTCCTCATGGGAGGGGACCAAATCTACTTCGGTCTCTTTTACTTTCTTTTTCTTTTTTGGCTTGGACGAGGCGGCTTCTGCTTTCCGTTTATTAATAATCGCTCTTACATCGTCTAAATTGAAAGTAGGACTCTCTTTCTTTTCCTCCGCGCTCGGTGTTTTAGAACGAGTTTTTTTTACAATTTCACGAACTTGAATTTCCACTTCAGAATCAACTTCAACTGCAACTTTAGGCTTTCGGTCTCTACGGACTTGCACTTTTTTGTCAGATTTGGAAACAACGCTGTTTTTAACACCTTGCGTTTCTTGCTTTCCTTTTGAAGGAGATACATCTGAAAG
>JABGUO010000129.1 GCA_018646565.1 Opitutia bacterium
AACGAGGACATTGCTTCCAGCGCGAGGCAGCCCCGGGCACGGGTAGCTTTACCTGGTTGGGTCGTATTTGGGAATTTATGAACCACAAGGGATTCAATCATTAGAAAGAAAGTATAAACAACCGACAGAGTGCCAAGACTAGTCGAACAGATTAGGCTTAATCGTGCTTAAATCCCAATTGGAAGCCACAAGAATGCAAACAAGGTATTGGTTGGCAAGAAAGACCTTAAAACTCGAAACAGAATTACTGAAAAATAAGTAATTTTTGGTGGCAAAACTATAAAATTTTGGAGTGATAACATATAGAATATGAAAATGTTAAATTTAGTAAAATTCATACAAACCTCAGTTTTTTGCCTGCTAACTGCACTTGCCTGTGCCCAAAAGCCCAATATCTTACTGATTTTCTCGGATGATCATGCCAAGAAAGCTCTTAGTTGCTACGGGAATAAAGATATTAAAACTCCCGCCCTTGATCGAATCGCCCATCAAGGGATGCGTTTCGAGCACGCCCTCAATCCTAATTCTTTCTGCACACCTTCTCGGGCTGCGGCCCTGACCGGTAAATACTCGCACAAAAATGGTGTGACCCATCTGAACCAACGCTTTGACGGCACTCAGCAAACCTTTCCCAAACTCTTGCAAGAGGGTGGGTATGAGACCACCCTCTTTGGCAAGTGGCACCTACTCTCCCGACCTACCGGATTTGATCATTTCTGCGTACAGAAAATGCAGGGTAAACCTTGGGACCCCAATGTGTTTGAACCCCATCATGAATGGATTGACTGGACTCCGAAAACTCAACGGGAAGCTCTCCAAGGTGGGCAAAAGCTGAAGGGTTACAATAACGATATAATCACAACCGAAGCTTTATCCTGGCTCAAGGATAAGCGAGACCCACAAAAGCCTTTCTGCTTATTACTTCATCCCAAACCCCCGCATGAACCTTATGTACCACCTACCAAGTATGAGGACTTCCTCAAGGATGTATTTATTCCTGAACCCCCTACTCTCTTGGATAATTATAAAGGGCGCACACCGGAAGCAATTGCCGATATAATGAGAAATAATCGGATTATTCTAAAACCTGTCTTTAAAGATATGCGTAAAAAATTGGAAAAAGAAAACCCTGGCATTTCTACAGACGAGTTAACCCGAAAGATGTACCAACAATATATCAAGGGATATTATCGATTGGTCAAATCGGTGGACGACAATGTGGGTCGGGTGCTTGACTACCTAAAGAGTAGTGGACTGGAAAAGGATACGCTCGTGATTTACACTTCTGACCAGGGATTTTCCTTGGGTGAGCATGGCTTTTATAACAAGCAATGGATGTATGAAAATCCTCTTCATCAACCCCTGCTCGTGCGCCTACCAGGAGTGATCAAACCCAAGCAGGTTCACGAATCTATGGTCAACCATGTCGACCTCGCCCCTACGATTCTAGACTACGCTGGACTACCCGCACCCAAAGATATGCAGGGTCATTCGCTCCGTGATATTCTCGAAGGGAGGAAGAAAAAGGTAAGGGACGAATCGTATTATCATTTCTATCAACATGGGAAAGCCCTGCCCGAAATGATTGGAATACGAACCGACACGCATAAACTGATTCACTACCCAGGCATGCCCGGCAAGTACCAGTGGGAACTATTCGATCTCATGAACGATCCTGAGGAAATGGATAACCTCTACCACAAAGCAAAGGATAAGAAATTACGCGAAGAAATGAGCAATCGTTTACGCAACTTGATACGAAAAGTCGAAGATCCAGTTCATGCTCCGAACCTAATCAAGCAGGCAGAGAAAAAACGCCTGATCGACCGTTTAAAGTCAGGCAGCAAACAAACGGTGGTTGCTTATGGAACAAGCCTGACTGCGGTCGGAGCCTGGGTTGACCAGTTAAGAGAAATTTTCAACCAACAATTCCCAGGGCAGGTAGAGCTAATCAACGGTGCCCAGGGAGGGGCTAATTCGGATTGGGGAGTGAAGAATTTGGAGGAGAAAGTGCTTAAGCACAGACCAGACTGTGTATTCATCGAATTCTCGATCAATGACGCGGTGGGAAGTCGGCGAACATCTGTCGATCATGCGCGTAAGAATCTGAATAATATGATCGATCGTATTCTTGTAAAAATTCCATCATGTGAGATTATTCTTATGGTCATGAATACACCTGTCGGGCATACCCGTGAACGAAGGCCCAACCTGCCTGCCTTTGAAAATAACTACCGTGATGTAGCCAAAGAAAGGGGATTTCAATTAATCGATCATGGTAAAGCATGGAATACTTTTTTGAAAAAGAACCCGAGCAGGTTTCTTTTTTGCGTACCTGACACGGTACATCCCGTACGGCTTGGAGGCTTGGAAGTCAGTACTCCCACGATGGCCATGGCGCTTGGACTCCAACTCGGCAATCCTGAAACGAACAACGAGCAACCATGCTTTGATTATTTATTTCGCATGATGGATGTGGACAAGAACAAAGCGGTTACCCGTGCTGAGTTTGACCAGTATTGGATGGACTCATTCAATAAGTCGGACAGGGATGGCAATGGAATGCTGGATGCTAAAGAATTATGGTCGGAAGAATTAGCGAGCGGACTGGACGGCAATAAAGACAAAAAAGTATCGTTCAAAGAATACTCCTCAGATTTCAGTAACCACTTTACAAAAAGAGATAAGAATAGCGACGGTTCGCTTGTTCGTGGAGAAATCTGGTAAAAGTAGTTAGTTGGCAATTGATAATTCATTCAATTATTCACACGATATATCAATATTTATCCAACTACTCATGAAATTTCTCCACATTTTATTCCTCCTTTACCCATTGGGTAGCCTCCCAGCGGCAAAGCTATCACAAGTAAAGGATCTATTTAACAAAGATGACTTCTCACAATGGACTAAGGTCAATGGTGAAAAAGTGGACAAGGGATGGTCTATTGAAAATGGAATTGTACACCGCCACGCTAAAGGTGGGGACATAATAACCAAAGGAAAATTTAAGGATTTTGAATTAACCTTTGAATGGAAGATTTCTAAAGCGGGGAATAGTGGAATAAAATACCGGGCACGGGGAAGTCTTGGACTTGAGTATCAAGTATTGGATGATCAAAAACATAGGGACAATAAGAACCCGACCCACCGAGCAGGTTCCCTTTATGAACTAGTAGCTGCCCAGGATTCAAAGACTTTGAACCCGGTGGGTGAATGGAATAAAGGTCGGATATTCGTCAGAGGAAATCAAATCGAGCACTGGTTAAATGGAGAAAAAGTGGTCGAAATCACTTGGGGATCTGAAGACTGGAAAAAACGATTTCAAAAAAGTAAGTATCATAAGAATGAAGGATTTGGGTCATGGGAAGGTCCTATCCTTTTGCAGGATCACAACGATCCGGCCTGGTACCGAAATCTGAAAATCCAAAAACTTTGAAAAGGTAAGAGAAACCAAATAAAGCTTTGGCTTTAAACAACTTCCCTGATTAGTGATTTAAGACGATAAACATAAGGTTTTGCCTCAGTAACGAACTGTTAAAACTCGAAGGTATCCGCCGGTTTCCGTTCAATAGAATTAGGAAAACAAAGAAGATGGCTCAATTAAACCTTCGCATAACCACCCTTCCTCTTGAGAAGGGAATCATCCTAAATATTTTAAATTAAAAATAAACTTAAGAGTAATTAGTATTAAGCCATTCTTGACTTTTTTCTTCATCCCCACAGCATGCTCAATTCTTATGCAAACTAGAAAATTTAATCAAGCTACAGTAACTGCAAAAGCAAATGTCTATTTTGACGGAAAAGTGGTGAGTCATTCCGTGGTACTTACAGATGGTGCCCAAAAAACACTTGGATTAATTTATCCGGGTAGCTACCACTTTAATACGGACCAAGCAGAACAAATGGAAATCATTGCCGGTCACTGCTGCGTAACTTTAGATGGCAAGGAAGAAACAACTTCCTATGTCGAGAATCAAGCATTTGATGTTCCGGCAAACAGTGGATTTACCATCGAAGTGAACGAAGGCATTTGCGAATACATCTGTTCTTTTATCGATTAATTTTTACTAAACATCGAGGCCCAATCTTTCTTATAATGATTGAAGCCCGTAAAACCGGATCGCATTTTCCCGAAAAAGTTTTTGTTCAATATGCTCCACTCGTTCGCTGTCCTCAAACCGCATGTCCGGAGGACTAAAGTAATCACGAATGATGCTTAACTGCTCGGAATAACTACCACCCCGATCCGTTACGGGCCAATTACTCCCATAAACAACTCGATCCTCTCCAAAGGCATCAAAAACAACCTTAAACACCGGAGAGTAAAAAGATTGATTCTTGGATACAGGTTTTACCCCGGCTCGCTGGAAGATTCCACTCACTTTACAGTACACATTTTTATGAAGGGCTACTTTCTCCATTGCTTCCTTCCATTTCTCATCAAAGAGATCATTGGTAATATTCAAACCACCCAAGTGATTAATGATGATCTTCAAGTCAGGTAGTCGCTTGGCAATCTCAGTGACTTCATCGATGGTGAAATTGTGGATAAGGACATCAAGAGTTAGATCTTTTTCTTCCAGTAAAGCCAAATCACGCCAGACCGCTGCGGTAAAGAAGGCATCTCCGCCAGGGCGATCCCTCATGCGAAGGCCGACGAAGCGAGAATCTTGGGAGAACCGCTCAAGTAAGCCTGAGAACTCATCTGTACCGATAGGTAAATTTCCAACCAATGCGAGATAACGATCAGGATTGTGTTTCACCAAATCGAGCATCCATTGGTTGTCCTCCACTCGACTGCTAGCTTCCACGATAATCGTTGAATTAATACCTTCCCGATCTGCTACTTCATCGAAGTGTTCCGTAAGAACCGGACGGTACAAAACCTTGTCCGAGACCGGAGGCCAATCTACCCCTTGCGAACGGTTGGTATCGTAGAGGTGAATGTGAGTGTCGATGATTTCCAGGCGATCAACTGAGTCTTCATTAGGAAATTGTGGAGATGGCGTGCAACAGCTCGAAAATACAAGTGCACCGGCATATGAAAAAAGGGTACATACATTGGCGAATGACATTTTCATAGGATGTATGATCAGACCAGTTTCCAACCTTTGCGGTAGGTTCTCCCTAGAAACTTTTCCGCTTCAGGAGCATTTGGAAACTTCATATTCTTTGCATCCCACTCCAGTTTTGTCTGGGCACGGTATGCAACATTACCCAAATGATTGGCCTCGGTCAACGGACCTGCATATGCGAAATTGCACAAGGCTTGGGGTCCCTCGCCCTTACAGGCACGGATCCATTCAGCCATTTGTCCTGGGGAAGATTCGATAGATTTCTCAGGACGCTCAAAATTCTTAAATTTCGATTCAGGTAGAAGTGTATGCTTCCCGTATTCGGACAAAACCATTCCTTTATCACCAATAAAAAGCGTTCCATTACTCCACTGGGGAATCTTTTTATCATGCCAGATTTTTGGTTTCTCCGTTCCCTGATACCAAGTGTGTTCAACTGCTGGGTACCCATCACCCCGAGCAGCAAAAGTATATTTTACGCTCATGGATGCGGGTGCAATATCGTGATGAGGTTTTGGTCCGGATAAAGGCTCAATCGTCAAGGGAGCATCCAATTTAAGCGCCCACCAAGGAAGGTCGTTACGATGACTACCCAAGTCTGACATAGTCCCATTGCCAAAGTCCCACCATCGGTACCATTTGGGGCCGGGAAAATAGACATTATTAAAAGGTCGATAGGGAGCAGGACCAATCCATAAGTCCCAGTCCAGAAATTCTGGAATTGGATGAGCTTCTTTGGGGGTATCATCAGCCGGACTCTTCCAGCCCCATGCCCGACTCACCCAAGTATGAGCCTCCCGTACTTCCCCAATCGCTCCCGATTGAATCAATTCCACCACCCGACGGAAATTCTCTCCGGCATGAATCTGTGTCCCCATCTGAGTCTGCACACCTGCTTTGGCTGCAGCTTCAGTGATAATTCTACACTCATGAACATCGCGGGTAAGGGGTTTCTCACAATAAACATGTTTTTTTGCCTGCAAGGCAGGAAGCGTGGCAAAGGCATGAGTATGTTCTGTGGTCGAAACCACCACTGCATCGAGATCATCAATCTTTTCGTAAAAGTCACGAAAGTCGGAGGTTGTGCGAGCATCCTTGCACCAAGGAAAACGAGCGGCACCATCGAGATTTTTCTTATTCACATCGCAAAGAGATACTACCTGTTCATTTCGACAACCCGCGACATGCCCGCGACCTCTCCCACCTACTCCGATCAACCCAATCGCAAGTTTACCATTGGGGGATTTGGAATGAGTGATGGCAGGAAATCCAGCTACTGCTGATGTTACAGCAGCTCCTCGAACAAAGGCTCTTCGACTTAAGGGGGGAGAAACGTGTTGATTATTCATGGCAATTTGACGGTTGGTTGGTTAATCGGGTTATACTTTTTGATGAACAAAAAAAGCAAGACGTGCAACCGATCAGTTTTGATAAAGTAAAACAAATAGGATGAAGGTACTTTTAAAAACCCCTCAAATTTTCAATTTTACAGGCCGAAAATTACAGTTCAGGAAATGCCTGCTACTTTGCTTTCACGGTAACCGAGGTTGGTGTATAGAAGACCGAAAAACTTTTACCGCCAATGGACACCTCATCATTCTCAAAACCACCTGAAATCGAATTGGCCTGAAGTACGGTATAACTTTTACCATTATTAATCCTACCTGTTTTCAATAACTCTAACCTGCCGGACAAGTGTACGGAACCAGCAACCTGCATAGGTTTGTCCATCTGCAAGACAAGTGTTCCTTGATTATAAAGATCTCCTTTAATCATTCCGTGACCCTTAAGCACTCCCCCTTTTTTTATTCCAAGCCAACGATGAGACCCGATCATCCCTCCTTGCAGGTTGACTTGCCCTGCATTAGATATTCTCAGTTCATTTCTTGCACTTACTTTTGCTCCCTTCTTTACGATAAGTACTCCGCTTACCTCGAGGCCCAGAAAATTAGTTTCTTTTAATGCGACCGCTGTTCCCTTTTGAATCTGAGCACACCAATGAGATTTTGGTACGCCTGCTTCCTTGATGTACACAATTTCAGCATTTTCATAAATATACTCCGACCAGTTCGAAGACGAACCAAGAGAACCATTTTTGGTTTTCGCATTCCATGTATGATAAGTATTAGCAAAGCCGGCGGGTTCATCCACCCGTTCCGCAGTCAACAACGCGTTAAGCTTTTTAACCAATTGAGGGCGAACTTCAGCCAGATTATTTTGTTCTGCAGGATCAGTATTCAGATCAAAAAGCATGGTAACGGGTTCCTTTTTTCGCTTTTTCTTTTTACTGCTTGCCGATGACTTCGTATCTCCGCGTGGGCGAATTAATTTATACTGCCCATCAATAATCGACGCCTGATTTCCCGCTTCGTGAATCAAAAAATCTCTTGGTCGTTGAATGCCTTTCCCTGTGAGAGTGGGAGCCAGGGAGACACCGCTCACTCCGAGAGGAATAGGTACTCCTGCAAGTTCACAAAAAGTAGGGAGTAAATCCGAACAATCCATAACCCAATCAGTGCTCGATCCTTTTTTGAGCTTTGATTTCTGAGTAATTTTTTCTGACCAGCGCATTATAGTTGGTACCCGAATACCACCCTCATAAATACTTCCCTTTGATCCCTGCAGTCCTCCGTTCGCGTCTAATTGTTCACGATTACTTCCACCCGGGCCGCCGTTATCCGATTGAAAAACAACGAGCGTATTATCAGCAACTGAATCTGACTTATCTCCATCTCCATTCGGGTCTTCCAAAGCTTTCAGAATATTACCAAAGTGAGCATCGATTCGTGTTACCATGGCACACCACTGTTGGGATTGAGGAGATAGTTTTTTAAAAAAGGATTTGTCCTTGTAGTCATGATCCCAATTCGGAAGCTTCTGAACTTCAGCAAAAGGAGCATGTGGAATCTGAGCGGCAAACAAGCCAAAGAAGGGCTTGCCCGAACGATTGTATTCGGCTGCCTGTTCACGGACAAAATCGAGACAGGCAAATGCATAAACATCATCACAATAGGCGACTTTCGGATAGTCAGGATGATTCTGAGAGGCTGGATAATTCGAATAAGACTTTTGATTCCTGTATTTTACCATGCTATTAGCCTTGAGCTCCAATCCTCCGGCTAGCCTTCGTTTCGACGGCGCATTCCAAAGGGTTGGCTGAAAAAAGGTATGGGCACGCACATGATGGAGTTCCGCGACAACAAACTTGTATCCGTGAGAAGTGGGAAGAGTTTGCACATTATCGATAGTCGGGTTTTGCATATCCCTGGATCCGCCATATCCCCACTTACCCCAATATCCAGTCGTATAACCTGCCTGGGCAAGTGCATCTCCCATGGTAATATCATCCTTACGAATCGCCTTTTTGGCATTATCCGGATCATTACGGTCCGCAAAGGTATACCCCTGATGAAACCCGGTTTGCTGGGATGACCGTGCAGGTGAGCAAACCGTACATCCATAACCTCGGGTAAAATTGATTCCCTGCTCCGCCAAGCGATCCAAATACGGCGTAAGCACATAGGGCTTACCTTCCGCTTTTCTCTCAGCCTGACCATTCGGACCAATGGAGCCCCAACCGAGGTCATCCACATATAAATAAAGAATGTTGGGGCGCTCCGCTCCAAAGGCAACACTGGCTAAAATAAAACTGGATGTTTGTAAAAAAAGGATTAGATTTTTCATTATATAATAAATTTACCTTTTCAGTTTATCCCTCTTTGTGGCAAGGGATAAGGAGAGACTCACTGAATTTTCGAAAATCAATCGAAGCCCAAAATTAAAGGCTTAGAATTTCCCTAATTTGGACCGCTAGTGCTTGATCCGTGGCATAAACAGCACCCCCATGATTCATAAAAGTTGAATCCTCCCGGTTTAAATCAAGTGAATTACCATGCACATCGCTTACTTCAGCACCCGCTTCTTCATACAGACAAGCGGTGGCTGCATAATCCCAAATACTACCCCCACCCTCCTGTGGCTTTGAAAATTTAAAATGACACCCGGGAGCCGACTCCAGAGAATGACAGGCATTGATCACAGCTCCACCGAATTGAGTCGCCACTACCCCTTGCAGTCCAACTGAACCAGCATAGTTTTCCAACTCCGTTAACACCCGTAATCGTTCAGGATGATCTTCAAAACTTCGATCGTAAGTAAAGACCAACTCTTTTCCCTTCGATTGCATTTTCCATGGTATACCATTCCTTTCCACACCATATCCTTTGGTTGCCTGCCAAAGAATATCATGCACCGGATCGTAGACCACTCCGATTTGAGGCGAACCATCCCGGGCAACCAAAGCGATAGAAACCGAATAGCCCGGTTCTTTTCGAGTGAAAGGCAAAGTTCCATCTAAAGGATCAATACACCAAAAATAATTCTTCTCGAATCGGGAACGGTCGTCTTCACTTTCCTCAGTTAGTAATGCCAAATCAAACTCACAACAAGTCGGCTCAAGAATTCGCAAGATCGCATCCTGTGCTTTTTGATCCACCTCGGTCACCACTTGAGAAGCATAAGTGTCTCCCCCATCTTTATGAAGTACTTCTACCTCAACATCCTGATAACGCTTGATCAAATTACCAGCATCTAGAGCGGCATTTACCGCATGAATGGTTAGCCGATTGAGATCCATCAGGCGTTTTCCTCCCGCAAGGATTCAATTACTTCCCGGGTTACCCTTTCACTGTAATCACTTAGCTTCCAGTGACCGGGACTCCAGCCTTTCATAAATCGATGAAAATCAGCCCAAGCGACACGGTATAAAGGGCGCCAGTCCTGCACAACTTCTTCGCCGGCCACTTCATTATTTATTCGTGCAAGTGATTTTCGAAACTGAGTAAAATAATAATTAAGGACCTCAACCTCCATTTCTTCCGCTTCCTCATCTCGAAAACAACTCCCGACAAAATAGGCTAAATCTTTCATCCCACAACCTCCCCCCACATATTGAAAGTCAACCGCTGCCACCTCGGATCCATCGGAACTAAAGCAAAAATTAGCTAGCTTGGCATCCCCATGCACTAAGGTTTGAAACTTATTTCTTTTTAACTTGGTATCAATCGCAGGTGCAACCTCTTTAAGTACTACATCATCCAACCTCTCCAGTTCGTCAGGCCTTGTCTCCAGATGCCAATAGGTTCCACTCTCCCAAAGCCCAGTCGCATCTCCATCCAAATTCCCGGCATGGAAGGTAGCTAACCAACTAACACATGCCTCCCACTCGGTCTGATTGACGAAACTCTTACGGCCTCTAAATCCAGAAGCATCTAAATCTTCCAATAGAAGTAATACCTCATCTCCTTCCTTCTTCGTTCCCAAGCAAGCTGGAATCCGTGCGAAGCTATTTTTACAATCCACATTCTGTTTTCGGTACCAATTTGCTTCTACTTGGTAGGATTTGAGTTTTCGCTGGTGAGACAGATCTGTATTCCACCCCCTTGGGTGAGATCCCCTGCCGGGCTGAACATGCTTCACGACAATACTTGAAAACTCACCTCCATCCAAGTTCACCCGTTGAATACTCCCGTATCCACTCCAAAGGCTCTGAACTTCGACCCGGTTCGTAATCCGATTCGCGTTGGTTCGTTCTAAAATAAAACTATCTACCTGCTCAATTTCCACAGCTAAGAACTTAGCTGCCGTCCTGTTGAATACGAATTAAAAAATACCCCGAGTTACAGCCATTTGGAAGAGGATTGGTTCGCCAGGACATGGGAACGGGTCTTTTGGAATTTGCTTAGGGAATCCTGTGCCTGTTTCAATTGTACTTTAATCTGTTTGTCATCCGGGGAATTCTTAAGTTTTTTCTGACAGTCTGAAATCTGCTGCTGCTTCTCTCCAATCCATTTGTTTAATTCATCAAGACGGGTTTCATAGACTTCCTCCATAGTCCAAGCTCCTACTTTCTTCAAGTAAGCATCGAGTTTCCGAACCATAGAATCTCTTTTCTCTGGCATGGAATTGGATAAATCCTTGGTTTCCCCTATGTCCTTGGCCACATCAAAGAGCTTTATCTCACCGGTGTTTAAATGACGCATCAATTTGTAATCTCCGACCCGATAAGAAGTGATCGGGATCGTGTAGTAGGCAGGGAAGTGAAAGACCAGACCCGTGTCCCGCTTGGGAAGTTTTCCCTCATTTCCCTTCTTGAGGACAGAACGCAAGTTTACCCCATCCAAGTCCTCGGGCAGTGGGGCCTCACTTCCCGAAAGTTTGTGCATGGTGGGAAGGTAGTCCCATTGGGCAACTGGAAGATCACACTGGGAATTGCCAGGAATACCAGGTCCGGCCACTATCATGGGCACCCGAATACCACCCTCCCACATCCTGGCTTTCCCTCCTTGGAGTGGTTTATTACTGGCTCCTCCTCCATTATCGGAAGAAAAAATCACAAAGGTATTTTTTTGCATACCCAGTTGATTCAGCCGGTCAAGCACCATACCAATCGAGGTGTCCATATTTTCCATCATCGCCGCATAGTTGGCCCGCTCCCAATGAGACCTCATCTTTAAGGGCATTTCATCGGCATTATCGTCAAACTTTGAAATGTCAGGAATCTTGTCCTCGATGCCTTCCCGTTCGGCAACCATATCCAAATATTTTCGGCGAGTGCTTTTTAAGGACATGTTTCGAACATGCAAGGCATAGTGAGAAATCGTCAGAAAGAAAGGTTTCTTATCCTTGGCTCTTTTTTCGAGGAATGCATTGGAAGTTTTAGCCAAGCTGAAAACACGCTTTGGATCATCCAGTGGAATGAGGGTTTTGTCTACCGGTTCCCACCAATCTCCATGTCCGTTGCCATTGGGGTGTTTGTGAATGAAATCAGTCTCGTCATATCCATGATCCTTGAACCATCCGAGTGGAGTACAGCCCTTACCAAAAAAACCACTTACATACCCCTTTCCAGATTCCTTAAGCATTTCCGCCAAGGAAAGTTTCTTTTCAAAATCTACCTGCTTTTTATTCATCACCACATCGTGAATGGAAACACAACCCACCCGGGCAGTGGTCATTCCAAACTGGATGCTTGCCCGGGAAGAGGTGCAAACTGGAGAAGGACAATAGGCATTGGAAAAACGCATACCACGCTCCGCCAGTTTTTCCAGGTTTGGAGTCTGATGAAGGGAATGCCCAAGTTCAGGTCGATCCTTCATCATGGGAACACTCGTTTGGGTATAGCCCAGATCATCCGCATAGATCAAGATGAAGTTGGGTGCTTTCTTTCCGTACAGACAGAAACATGATAGGGCTAAAGTTAAAATGGAGAGGGTGATTGTTTTCATTGGTAGTTAATATAGAGAATTAAAATCTTTTTGAGATAAGTCGGTAAATTACTTTTTTTTGATCAGCTTCCCACCTTTGGTCATACCGATTTCGGCTTCCGCAGTTTTATGGGCTGTGTCGTACCAGTCAGGCCAGGTTTCCTGTTTTTTTGTGATCGCTCGGTTCGCGAAAAAGCCACGCTTTTTAAGTTCAAGCTCCTGATCAATTAGAGACTTCTGTTTTTCATAGTCGCTTGGCATGTTGGCATCCAACTCTTTCATTTTACGTTTATGGTTCTCGACTGCTCGTCTTTCGAAATCATCCATGGTTTCGTAAAAAGCCTGGTAACTGTCCTTCACATCACCCCCGTCCACTTCCTCGATATAGGTTCGTAGCATCTTATCCATAGAAGCCACTTTTTTAGGCATCTTTTGGGCAAGATCATTCTTCTCGCGGTAATCAACGACAACATTGAAAAGTTTTTTTTCATCCGTGTTCATATTACGCATGAACTTGTAGTCTCCTATTCGAATGGCACTAATGGGCACTTGGTAGTGACTGGGAAAGTGATGAATAATACCCGGTGCCCGGCGTTTCACTTTCCCCTTGTTACCCTTAAAAAAGACATTCTTCAAACTTCCTCCATCAATATCATCAGGCAAGGGAGTCTCATTTCCACTCAAGTCGTGCAGGGTGGCAAGAAGATCCCACTGAACAACCGGAACATCACAATAGGCACCACCTCGAATTCCGGGTCCAGATACAATAAAGGGAACACGAATACCCCCCTCAAAGCAGGAATATTTACCCTCCTGCAGCGGACCGTTGTTGCGACGATTTTCTTTTGTACGGGGGATACATTCACTCCCATTATCGGAGGTAAACATGACATAAGTGTTATCCAAAACGCCCACTTTTTTTAGGTAATCAAGAATGATGCCTATGTGCTGATCCGTTTCTTCCAACATGGCCCCATATAGCGGATTGCATTCCCTTTCGAAAAGCCTGAGTTCTTCCTTATCCGTGGGTTTTTCAAGGTTGTCATATTTAGCCTGCCACTTATCCATGTATTTTTTGGATGCTGCATGCGGTACATGAACAGAATAATGGGAAACCATCATCATAAACGGCCGTTTCCCTGCATTTTTCTTAAGAAATTTCATCGATTCATCAATAAGTGAGTAGATTCGCTTGGGATTATCCGGCGGAAGATCCTCGCGGGAAGGAATATCAATTTTTTCACCATGTAAATTACCATTAGGTGCATGCTCTTCGTATTCATCGGTGAAATCATAATTCACAAGCTTGAGTTTCTCGGTCATCCCCTTACCGAAGTGGGCCGTAATGTAGTTCTTGCCTGCCGTCTTCACAGAATCTGCCAGAGAATATTGTCCGGCATAACCCTCCGAACGCTGCTTTTTATGGAAGACATCAAACACATAACGATATTGGGTACGGGCGGAAGTTTGACCGAACTGAATACTAACACGGGATCCGGTACAGGTCGCAGTGGGGGCATACCCGTTGGAAAAGCACATACCCATTTCGGCAAGGCGCTCCACATTGGGTGTCTTGTAAAAAGAATGCTTGGACATCGGTTCTGAATCCATCATCCGGACGGAAGTCTGATGCCAACCCAGATCATCCATGTAAATAATGATGAAATTGGAGGAGTCCTTGGCAAAGGATGTAAAAATTGAAATTACAAGAAGAGGTAATGGAAACCAAAACTTTTTCATAAATTATTCTATTATTTGATAATTAAGATTAATCGCTAAATTCAACAAATTTAATGCGGGCATTTTTTTCTGCCTCTTTCACTTCTGGGCCCTCTCGCCAGGAATAAAGGGTTCGGTGTAAATTTGTTTTTTCCTTGTTCACAACATTTTTAAAGAGATTTTGGTTCAACACTTTGAGCATAGCAGCCTTCCTATCTTCAAAATCAGAAAGATTCTGTTCCTTGAGAGCAGCTAACTTTTTCTTATATCCGTCGATAGACTGCTGGCTGAAATGATCCACCAGTTTATGGTGTGCCTGCCTAACCTGTTCGGCCGTTCCGCCATCCACTTTTTTGACATACTTGCGGCAAGCCTGATCCATTTCCTTGACCTTCTCAGGCATGGCGGATGCCAAATTCTTTTCCTCGCGATAGTCGCTTTTCAAATTAAATAACTTAAATTCATTGGAGTTTAAATGACGCATTAATTTATAATCACCCAAAATGATTGAACTGATTGGCGGATGGTAGTGACATGTGTAATGATGAATAATTCCAGGAGCGACTCTCTTAACCTTTCCATTGTTCCCTTTTTTCAAAACCTGACGCAAACTTCCTCCATCCGTATTCGGAGGCATCGGTGCCTCACTCCCACTCAGATCATGAAAGGTGGGTAGGAAATCCCATTGTACGATGGGCACATCGCATTGCGAACCCGCTTTAATCCCTGGCCCAGATATGACGGTGGGCACACGGATTCCACCCTCATAAATCGAACGTTTGCCCTCTTGCAAAGGACCATTAAACCTGCGGATTCCTCCATCAACTTTACGCTTTTCGGCATGCCCGCCTCCATTATCGGAGGTAAAGATAATGTAGGTATTGTCCAGTTCGCCTGTTTGCTCAAGCGCATCAAGCACATCGACCAATGTGAGATCCATTTCCTCCACCATGGCTGCATAGGTAATCTTTTTATTTGCTTCTCCTTTCGGGTTGTTAACCGGATCATCGCTTAGTTCATCCAGGCCTTTAGTATCATACCCTGCTGCGATCCACCGCTTTTTAGTTCGTTCAAAAGCCTCCCGAGTACAGACAAAAGGAATATGCGGTGCGTAATGCGAAACCATCATAAAGAATGGTCTCTTCCCGCCGTACTCCTTTACAAAAGCAGCGGAATCTCTCTTTAGCGAATACATCCGCTTGGGATTATCCGGAGGAAAAGGGGTTTTGTCCTTAATCGGGTCCCAATACGAACCATGCCCGTTACCGTTTCCTCCCGGTTCACCCGGATTTTCATCGGTTAGGTCATAGCCGGCCTCGTCAAATCGTCCCATAGCACTACATCCCTTGCCAAAATGAGCGGTGATATAATTCTTTCCCGACTCCTTGAGCATTTCCGCCATGGTAATTTCAGCATCATACCCATCAGGACGCTGAACTTGGGACAAAACATCAAAAACATTCCGGTACTGAATCTTGGCGGTCGACTGTCCATGCTGGATACTGATTCGGGATGCGGTACAGGTAGGTGATGGAGCGTATGCGGCGGTAAAGCGGGCTCCGATTTGAGCGAGCCGCTCGATTCCGGGTGTTTGAATGAAAGCATTTTGGGTAGAGGGCTCTGCATCCATCATCTGTACCGAAGTATCCGCATAGCCAAGATCATCCGCATAAATGAGAATAAAATTGGGTGCTTTTGCCGATAAGCAAAGTGACGCGACAAAAGGAAAAAATATCGTGATTAGACGAATGGTGTTCATGGTAATTAGTTTTTGTTAGCAGTTCCACGATCCTCGTGCATCTGGATCAGCCGCTTGGAACGTTCGAGTTGTTTATCCTGAAAATCAACATGGTTCTGGGAAACACCCACCTGAAAAGCTTTTTGCTTATTCGACGGATCGGTGACCAGTTCCGCTTTTAGTTTAGCTAACCGGTTCCTCCCGTTTTCAATCCACCCTCCCTCAAGAAGCTCAACATAATTTTGTCGGGTCAGGGTAACTGTCTCCGCATTGACCTCTTTCAGGTACTTCGCCCGTTTCTTGTCAAGTTTCAGGACAAGATCGGGCATAACCGCAGCCAAATCATTTTCTTCACTGAGGTCCTTACTAATATCAAATAATTTAATGTTCAAAGAATCGAGGTCCTTACGCAGTTTATATTTACCGGAGCGGATGACAGACTCGGCCACGCCGGTATGCCAGGGAAAATGAAAAATTAATTCCTTGGTATTACGTTTTACCCGTCCCTTGTTTCCTTTTTGAAAAATTTCACGCAGGCTACCCCCGTCCAAATCCCTGGGCAGTGGATCCGTACCGCCAGCCAAGTCATAAAAAGTCTGCAGAAAATCCCACTGTACTACCGGGACATTGCAATAGCTCCCTTTTTTTATACCGGGCCCACGGACCAGCGAAGGCATACGGATTCCACCCTCGTACAAGCTACCCTTGCCCTGCTTAAGTGGTGCGTTCCCCCGAAACCCGCCCCCGTTATCGGAGGTAAAAATAAAGTAAGTGTTTTCTCGTATGCCCAAGTCATCAATAGACTCCAGTAATATCCCCATAGCCCGGTCTACATCATCAAGCATGGCCGCATAATTGATAATCCATCCGTGGTTATACATTGCAATGGGAACT
>JABGUO010000130.1 GCA_018646565.1 Opitutia bacterium
AGTGCCAGCGGTATTCTTTATATCAAGACTTCGGGTGGACCCGTTAAACAGGAACTTTCTTTTTCTAAAAAACAACTGTTGATCAAGATTAGAAAACTGGAGGGTTGTACCATGGTTTCCGATTTAAAATTTACCTAAGTTGTTTGATCAAGCCTCTTGCAAATACTCTTTTACAACATAGTTTTTAGAAACTCTGATAAAAATTAAGGCGGCAATAAAAACCAAAACGGTCCAAAACCAAAATTCGGAGGATCCCGGTAATTTGGATGAACCGTCCTCATTAATAATAAAAAATTTCACTGCCGATGTGAAATAATTCCCTAACGATACAGTTAACAAAAAAATCGCCATCACAAAAGATTTCATTTCCTTAGGTGCTTGAGTATAGGCAAATTCAAGACAGGTAATAGATACTAGCACCTCCGATCCCGTCAATAGTAAGCAGGCCAATATTTGCCATCCCATATTAGGGCTTTCTCCAAGGTCGATTCGTTCCTGTAACAACGCGACTATAGTAAAAGCAAAACCCATTACCCATAACCCAAAACCAATTTTACGAAGAGGTGTCACCTCCAAGAATTGGGAAAAGAATGGATAAATGATATACGAAAATACTGGGATCAATAGTAATATAAATAACGGATTCCAAATAGCTGAAACTTGTGCGGCAAGCATTTCGCTGCCACCAATTAAAGGTATCCAATCTGGTAATACCCGATCCAAACTGCGGGCCTGTATTTGCCACAGTGTCCCAATCTGGTCAAACAGTGCCCAAAAAATAACTACAAAGGCAAAAATAGAACAAAGGCGAAGTATTGCATGTAAATTCTCACCAGAAAAAGTTTCCTTAAAATAAATTTTTCCTCGCGGCGGAATGTGGGCGAATTGTTTTCGACCCAGCCAAAAAATAAAGGTCGCAATTGCCATCAAGATCCCTGGCAAACCAAAAGCATAATGAGGTCCAAAGATTGGCTCATTTACTAATTTCTCCCCCACCCAGGGTTCCACGATTGGATAAATTCTTTCGCCCAGTGAACCTGCTTCTCGAGTCGCTTCAAGAAGAAAAGGAGTCAGTAAACCGGATAAAAAGGCACCGATATTAATTGAAAAGTAGAACCAACCAAAAACTTGGGTCAGTAAATGATTATTTCGTATATTAAACTGATCGCCCACATGAGCGGAAACACAGGGTTTAATTCCCCCCGCCCCCACTGCAATTAAAACTAATCCAGCAAATAACAAAGTTCTTGTATCCCCAAGAATTCCCATCATGGCAAGGCAACCATGACCCAGGCAGTAAAAAAGTGAAAGTGAAAGAATGGTTCGATATTTCCCCCAGAATGCATCCGCTAAGATACCGCCAATCAGGGGGAAAAAATAAGCAGATCCAACAAACAAATGAACCCAAGCTTCCGCTTCTTTTTCCTTAAAAATTGCAGACTCTCCGTTAGGTTGAACCAGGTAAATTGTCATGTAAGCCAACAGGACACTCCGCATTCCATAAAAAGAAAATCTTTCGGCTGCCTCGTTTCCAATTATAAATCCAATTCCTGATGGAAGCTTGGATGTGTTTTGGGGAGTAACTCGGTAAAGACTCATCAATTAATTTTGTTGAATCCGGTCCTGCTGTTTTCTTCTTTTTGCCTCTTCTTCAAGTTCGTCCATCAGTTTATTTTTTTCGTCATCTGAAACGGGGGTCTCGTGTGTTGCATAAGATTCGGACTTACCTTGCATCATAAAATACCAAACGATTAAGTTGATACTCGCTCCCATGATGCAAAGAAGAAACAACCATGTATTAAAAATCGAGCTTTCCAGTAACTGACAAATCGCCAAAGCTGAAAATAAGGAAAAATTAATCGCAAGGAGAAATTTCACGCGATTAGTATTTGGTTGGAGTATGTTCATTGATGGATATTATAAATTATATTTAACTACTTATCTTACTGACATAAAACCTTGCCAAGATCACTACTTTTTAATCAAACTTGACTATGCGATTTTTTAAAACACTTATTACTTCATGCATTCTCTTCCTACAATCCTGTGAACAGTTGGAAC
>JABGUO010000131.1 GCA_018646565.1 Opitutia bacterium
AAAATTCGCTCAATGAGGTCCAGTAAGCGTCGTTCATGAGTAACTATCATTTGAAAGCCATCAAAAACAAATTTCTGTCCTTTTGTATCATCAAATGGAATACCCGCTCCTTCTAAAAACGCTTTTATCTTGGCTCCTGTATCATCTGCTCCGCCTCCGCCGCCTCCAGGTGCAGGTGCGAAAGGATCGGCTCCTCCTCCCCCCATTCCGGCACCGGCACCTCCTGTCATACGCTGAATCGTTCCTTGCGTAACTTCATAAAATTCTGTTTCGAGGGAGCGACCAGTAAAAGTACCCCCCGATTTCGATACCACAATCGCATCATTTCGAATGTCATAGGTCCAACTTACCATTTCTGCTATAAATTGAATCATTTTGCCAAGCGCCATAGGATTGAGGGTGATAGTAACATTAGGAAATGGCTCATCCCCATTAGCTAATGGAATGATATTTACACCTTTTTTGGCTGGATCTGGCTCGGTAAGATCAAAAGTTTTTGCTTGTCTTTGAAGTTCCTGCATCACTTCTGGCAGAGGGGATTCAAAAAATTGCACGCCGGGAACTTGAATAATTTTTAATTTGTTTTCTAAATTACTCGGACCCTCTTTTACTTTCTCAACTTCTTCAATTTGTCGGTCAAATACCTTCGGCCTTTCCCATTCACGTTCAATTTCTTCAAGCATTTCCGCACGAGTCTTTAAATATCCAAGATAACTTTCCTCGGTCCGCATTCTGGCAATTCGCTTTAGCATTTCCTTCGCTTCATAATTATCAGAAAATTGTGTTTCAATGGTTCGGTATGTTTCAGTCGCTCCAGTAAGATCACCATTGATAAATTGAACTTTCGCACGCATTAATAATTCATTTAGCGCCGCCCTTGAATCCTTCCAGTCCGCTGTAAACTCAGTAATATCCCGACGATAGGGGTTTGCTTTATCTGCCGCAATTCGATCTTCCATGCGTTTTGCTTTTTTCAATTCGTTATCAAGTGCCTTCTCCCCGTCCGTCTCTTTTAGACCGGGTCTACCAAATGACATTGGATCTCCCTGTATATCGCGATCCTGGTAAAAACCGGTTCGAAATGCGTCTAAATACTGATTCGCTAAGTCCCAGTCTTTGTTGGATCGTGCATCTTCCGCTTTGTCTAAATTAATGCGATTTTTTAATAACGCTGCATCCAATATTAATGGCCAAGTGCGCGTATTGGGCTCGAGAAAAAGCTTTATCTTAAGGAGGGCTTTGTCTGCCTCTTCGTACTCTTTCTTTCGAATCATCCCCTTTGCTTTTGCCAAAAGTTCTTCAGCCAGTACTGCCTGTTCCTCCACTTTTTCTTTGGCTTTATCCATTTCGGCCTCAAAGTCAGTTTGTTGCTCTATTCCCAAAGTTTCAGACTCTGCCTTTCTGCGAGACTCCTCCACATTTTGATAGTCAACCACAAGCTCCTGCACTTGCCCTACTTTGCCCTTCAGCATCGCCTCCCCCATGCGGTACCATGTAATTTGTTGTTTGGTTTTGTAAATATCACTGATTAGTGCAATGCTTGATACATTTGATGGCAATATTCCCAGGGCCTCGTCAAGCTGATCTAGGGCTAAGTCATATTGGCCATCGGCACCGTCCTTGCGGGCTTTTTCCAACAATCTCTCGGCTCGGCGCATCGATGTACCCATTTTTGCCTTCTCGGACTCCATCAGCCTTTCAAAATCTGGCTTTGCATCATCTTCAGGAAGGCCCGCCTTTGCACGAATCTCAGATAAATCTTTTTTGGCCTTTTCTAATTCTTCAACTAGTTTGCCAACTAGTGTTGCATCGGTTGACCCCTCTTTTTTAATGACCAATTCTCTCTGTCTTTTCCTGCCCTGTAATTCGACATCAATATTTTCTCGATAGCGTGAAAGGAATTGACTGGCTAATGAATACTTTTTGTCTGCCATCGCTTCCTGTGCCAATTGGTAATAAAGTTTCGTTTCTGCCTTTCGGATTTGATTGAGATAATAACTATTTTCTTCGTTTTCGGTTATTTTCTCTAACACAATTCGAGCCATCTTTTGTGCCTCTTCCACTTTTCCCACACCAGCTAACTCACGAATATTTTGAAGTACTCGAACTAAATTCGTTTCCGCTCCAACGTTAAATATTGGTTCGGAAACAACATTGGTTTCTATTTCGGGAGAAACGGATTGTTGTGGTAAATTATTGAGCTGCGAATTTTCATCACTTATCTGGGCATGCAAGGAAGGAAAAGACAGGCATACACATGTCATTGTGATTAAACGAAAGTATAAGTTTAAATGCATGAAAATTAGGGGCAGTAGAATAAAATTCCTAACACTCCATTCCATACATTGATGGGGTCGGGTCAATAAATAAAAATGGTAATTATAAACGAAATTAAATTTTAGAAATTAAGGGTTTTGACAGTAATTTTATCTTTCCCCGAAATCCTTTTTTCAATTTCGATATTTTTATTTTCTTTATTTATGCGAAGCAATTTATAACTCCTGCTCCCAAAATTGAATACTTTTTCAATTTCATTAGCATCTAACTCGATCGAGCTAGGTACCTCACCCGCGATATCAAATTTTAAATTGATTTTATAATCACCTGTGTCCACCTTCTCCATCAAGCTATTAATCTCAAATGGTTTCCCTCCTTTTTTAAAATCACGAACCAAAGCACGGCCCACCATTTTAGCACCACCCGTTTTAGGGTCTTTTACCTGTTGAACGGTAAAAAATTCTACCTGTACCAGTTTTCCTTCATCTTCCGGGTTTGTTTTAATTAAGGATGGCATGCCTGGTCGGTAATTTTCATTTTCTTTGTAAGGAATATTTAATTCCAAACGATTTTTGACATTTTTATCTGAGTTTGCGGAGACTCTAGTTTGAAAGTCCTCGAAATAGGGAGTCTTTCCTATCCAGCTCGCTAATTTTAATCGATAATGATTTTTTTCAAAGGAAACAACGGTCAAACCAAACTCTTCTTCTTTAGCCTCCTCAGTGGGAACTTCTGGTAGTGTTGTAGTTAATTCACCGTTTACCAAATAAATAATGGGCGGAGTAAACAGATCGTAAATAGAAGAATTTCCTTCAGTCGCACTACTTGTCCATCGACTCTTTTCTGTCCGGTTTGAATCGTTTAAGAATTGAGACTTGGTTTGATACACAGAAATTTTCGAATCTCCTACATCGATTGTATCGATCTGTTCATTCAAAACCAGTTTTTGTTCACCACGAATAAACTTAATATCTTTAAAACTAATATTCTTTACCCCTTTTTCGGTATCTAGAGCGATCGGGTTTCTCGATTTGTCCCAACCGGCTGCTAAAATCGTGCTACTCGGGTTTAATAATCTTCCCTTGTAAATTTCTTGAGATTTCGACTGAATGGTAACCCGACTTTTTTTTGAAAATATTACTTTTTTAACACTGAATTTTTCGATTTCATCCGACCCGATATTACGAATTTCAATACTGTCTCCAGGTACAAGTTGAGTCTCTTTTAACAATATTAATACATCTTCTCCGCCGACCGAATCGATAGAAAAGGAATGAGCGCCTGAGGGTTTATTTTTCTTTTCTGAATCACTGGGCTCCATAAAGGAGATAACACCAACAATCCCAAGAGTTAGCAGTACCAGCACAATGGCAATTTTGTCGTAATGTGAATTAACGAATTTCACGATTTAATAAGATTTTGTTTAATCTCGAACCTATTTTTGAATTTCCTGATAATTCTAAGAACTTTTGCAGTGGTTCTTCATTTAATCGTACTGTCTTTAAAGACTTAACCAAGAAAGACTCAAAGTCTCGATCTACTTCATAAACATACTCAATTAAAAATGTAAATGTCGATTCTACGTTCTGAACAATCGGGAGCGGTGTGCCGGAATTAGTAGTTTCTGAAGGAAACGGACTTGGCGAAGATTGAAGGGTGAGGGAATTACTTGATTCAACCGATCGACTAACAATTAAGTCTTTTACAAGAAAGGGAGGTCTTAACTGATTAATAAAACTTCGTGCATGTGATGTGTGACCTTTAAACTCTATCTCAAATGCAAAAGATTTTATTCCACCATTAAAACGAACCAATTTATCGACAAAGTTCGGGCTCGTTAATTGATCGCCAGCAATATGCTGGCTGTCTTCTTCACCTACTGGCTCACGTGATACCGTGAGGAGATTAATTCTATGTTCTCCATTGGAGGATTCAGTTAAATATTCGATTAAAGTGGAAATAATCTTACTTTGAATACCAAGTAATTTTGCCTCGTTTTTTGAAAAGCTTGGCCAAAATCCGTCATAGGAAGATAGGCCAAATCCGTAATTCTTTTCTTCGGTCTGACTGGTCACTCCAAACGGATTGCTTCCAGTTGATTCATTTTGATTACAATCAATATTATTTTTTTTACAAATGCTTCGTAATCGAGAATAAAGCCTCGTCAAATCTGCGTTGATTGACTCCGGGCTTTTATCTTTCCAGGTGGTAAAAACATTATCATTTGGATTAAGAATGTTATTCCAAAAACGATGCTGATCTTTTTCTAGAGTCGATAAAGTTAACAAATCATCTGTCGCTAAGTTTGCATCTTCGGAAAGTCCTTCGTATAGCAAAAGTTCTTCCTTTAGACCACCTGCTTTTTGTTCTTCACTTTTTATAGACGAAATAATCTCTTCGAGATTGTCTCCAGAATTACAAGAAATAAATTGTAGAGAAGTAAACAAAACCAAAAACAAAAACAGCAAGGAAAAGAAAAACTTATTGTGTTTTAAAAAATTCATGGATTACAGTTTACGATTTCGGAATAAATTCATATTTAAAATGAGTAAAATACCGTTTAAATAAATCTCCCTTTCCTTCGATTGAAAAAGTTTTCTTTGCAACCTTTTCAATAAAAGGAAGGGCTTCCAAATATTGAGTCAATGCTTCTTGCTTTACACTATTTAACTCAATTAAGTGATTTCTTTTCTCGTTCGTGTCGGACTCCTTAAAGGTTTCATCGATCCGAACTAAATATCTGCCAGAAAGTATTATTTTGTATCTTTTTTTTCCTTTCAAGAATTGAGTACCTATAATATTTTCTCGGCTTCTTGCAGAGACTTCTTCAAACCTTAATTCATCAAACCAAGCATCCGATACATCAGCATGGTCCAATGATCCCTGCAACTGGTTAAGGAAATCTTGTATCACCCAACAGGAAAAACTTTTTTCACTGAATATTTGATTTCGTTCGAAAACCAATCGATTAAGTTTGTCAGTAAACAAGAATTTTTCCTGAAGTAATTCTTGGTCGGCAATATTTGATTTTAGGTTTCTTGTCTCCTGCTGTATTGAACTGAGTTCTTTTTCCAGCTCATCCTCCAAAGATGATTTATTCAAAATGCCCGGTATTGGCAGTAAGGAGAAAATAAATGCGGCGATTAATAGTAGTGGTATTTTCTTTTTAAAGGATAAGTGCGTCAGCTTATTTGCAGGGAGTAAATTAAGAGGACGCTTTAAGGTATTCCCTTCATTACTATTCAAAATTGCAGTCGCAAGCCCAACTGGTTCGCCAATCATGTAAGGAAGAAGGGCGCGCATTTCTTGGCTTATTCCATCCTCTAACAGTAAGCTCTTCAGGGGGTCAAAATAATCAATATTTAGACTTTGGCTCTGGCTAAGGTACTCAGGTAAGTTGTTTAGCAGTGCACCTCTCCCGGCAAGAAACATCCTATTTGGAGACTTTCCTTTTTTAAGCCTTTTATAGGTTACAATTGATCGGGTAATTTCCTGACTTGCTCGATTTAAAAACTGCTGCGAGCAATTTTCCAGTACTTGGACGCTTGGGTCTTCCGGAGAAAACGCAACCTGTCCTGAAAAATAACTTTTTTTGATTTCCTCTGCTTTTTCAAATAATATCCCTAAACTGTCCGATATATTTTGTGTGAGAGCGTTTCCCCCAATTGCTATACTTCGTATAAGAAAGCCAGTGGGATTAATAAAAAGTAAATTCGTAGATTTTGCACCAACGTTAACAACAAGTGTCTCTTGTTCCTCTAATCCCA